>DASXXQ010000099.1:0-4133 GCA_036502985.1 Buttiauxella sp. | reverse complement strand
GATGCAGCACCGGTGCCGCTGGGTAAACGTGCAACAGGCAATGCACGATGAGCGGGAATTATATCGCTATCGACTGGGGTTCCACGCACCTGCGTGCCTGGTTGTACCGCAACGGGCAGTGTGTGGATAGCCTGCAACTGCCTTATGGCGTAAGCCGCCTGATTGAGCAAACCGCCCGCGAGGTGTTCGATAAATACATTGAACCGTGGCGCAGATACGAATCTCTGCCAGTAATTATGGCGGGAATGATAGGCAGCGACGCAGGCTGGCAGCCCGTGCCTTATCTGGCGTGCCCTGTGTCGTTACATGAACTCAGCGCACAGCTTTATGAAGTTGCTCCGCAAGTGTGGATTGTGCCGGGTTTGAACACGTCGCGAAACGTAATGCGCGGTGAAGAAACTCAGTTGCTGGGCGCGATGCAACTGGCTCCCGCCTCCTGCTACGTTCTGCCCGGCACGCACAGCAAATGGGTGCAGGTAGAAAATGGCACGGTTACCGGTTTTTCTACAGCGATGACCGGTGAACTTCACCATGTGCTGATGAATCACTCGCTGATTTGTAAAGGCTTGCCGGAACAAAACGAAGACACTGCCGCGTTTCAGGCGGGTCTGCAATGCGGGCTGGATACCCCCTCGCTCGTCACCCGCCTTTTTGACGCGCGAGCATTGCGAGTGCTGGGCGAAATAGCGCCAGAATCTGTTAGCGAATGGCTGTCTGGCCTGCTGATTGGCGCGGAGGTCGCGGCGATGGATGCGCTAAACAATGTGACGCTGGTCGGCGGTGAATCGCTCTGCCACCGTTATCGACAGGTATTTGAAAAGGCTGGCGTAACGGTCAGTGAAATTGCGGGCGATACCGCATTCCAACAAGGGATAAGGAGCATTCTCGATGCACGATGCTAAACCGTTAGTCGCTATTTTGCGCGGCATTCAGCCTCACGAAGCCAGCAGCCATGTGGCGGCGTTGATTGATGAGGGGTTCGGCTACATTGAGATCCCATTGAACTCACCGGATTGGCAGCAAAGTATCCCGCAAATGGTGAGCCGCTACGGCGAGCAGGTTTGTATTGGTGCAGGAACGGTCCTGAACGTCGAGCAAGTCGAGTTTCTGGCGCAGGCTGGCGCAAAACTGGTTGTCACGCCGAATACCAATCCGGCGGTGATCCGCCGGGCGGTTGAGGCGGGGATGCTGGTTTGTGCGGGATGCGCCACCGCAAGCGAAGCTTTTGCCGCACTGGAGGCCGGTGCGCAATGGTTGAAGATTTTCCCGTCGTCGGCATTTGGCCCAGCCTATATTTCTGCGCTTAAAGCCGTGCTGCCACCCACCGTGCCGGTGCTTGCTGTGGGCGGTGTGACACCGGAAAATCTGCATGAATATAGGCAAGCGGGTTGTGCTGGTGCGGGACTGGGTAGCGATTTATACCGTGCCGGGCAGAGCGTGGAAACCACAAAAATTCAGGCACGTCGTTTTATGGCGGCGTTTGATAATCAAGGCTAACCCCTCGCTGTTGGGGGGCTAATCCCCCAACGGCTGCCGATCCACGCCACCACGGTGGCTGTCCAGCGCCAGCTTGATGCGACGCAGGCGGTCTTTGGCCTGGTTTTTATTCGCCATCGCAAGCTCTGTTGCTAACACATCCACCATCGCTAACATCGCGTAACGAGAAGTGCTCGGCTTAAAAATGTAGTCGTTTTCACGCACGATCAGCGGCAGCACGATATCGGCATTTTCTGCCAGCGGTGAATCTTGCGGCGTGATAGCGATAACTTTTGCGCCGTATTGCCGGGCAATTGCCGCGCTTTCAATGATTTCTGGCGTGTAGCCACCCAGTGAAAGTGCAAGTACCACGTCGTTGGGTGCTACAGATGAACACATCATTCTCACCAACAGTCCATCACTCTGGCTGACGACTGGCAGGCCCAGGCGGAACAGACGGAACTGGACTTCCTGCGCACAAATCGTTGAACCGCCACCCATCCCGATAGCCAAAATTTGCCGCGTGTCGCTTAGCCACTCCACCGCTTTTTTTAGCGATTCGGGGTTTAGCGCGCGGCGATTAATATCCAGCACATTAATGATAGTTTCGTAGATACCCTGCACGCCTTCGAGGTCTGGTACATCCAGAATAAAGCGTTGCCCCACCGCCAGCGACTGCGCCAGTTTCACCTTTAATTCGCGAACGTCTTTGCAGCCAATGGCACGCGCAAAACGAGTGATTGACGCCTGGCTGGTTTCGGTAAGCCGCGCCATTTCAGCAATGGGCAAAGTTGCGGCAGATTGGACGTCATCGAGAATAAATTGGGCGATACGCTTTTCAGTGGCGGTCAGTTCCACAAAGCGGTCAGTGATACAGGAAATAATGTCGATGGAAACTGGCATGGGGCATCCCTGAAAATGATAAAAAAGTGCTGGTACTTTGTACCATAAAAATCATTAGCTGTGGGACTGGCGCAGTTTTATTGGCAGGTATCGTTGAGTTTTTATAAGAAAAGACCCGTGTTTGGGGCGCGGGTCTTCAGAGCGATGATATTAATTCTGAGGCGCTGTTTTAGTGCTATCCAGCGTTTGCTCATCAGCCTTAATCGAGCCGCTATTCGCCGCCCAAACCCCTTCCTGGGTTTTAGTGATGGCTTCATGTTGGCCATTCAGGTTTTGCCCCATCGCTGCGATGTGCGTGTTTTCGGTGCCGCCGGAATTATCAGCCCAGGGAATAACGGGGTCTGCTGCGGAGGCAAGTAACGGCAGGCTGAGAACACCAGCAAGCAACGCGTAAGTGACTTTTTTCATTTTTTTCACCTGATAAACATATCAAAGGAATTGCCGGAATGTAGATGACCGGCTTCTCCGGCTACGGTGATTATTCTAATCCTCTTTACGAAAAGGGTTTTTACCAACGGTAAATAGACGTGTCCATCAGTCACACTTGCTGCAAGTAAATAATAGAAAATTTAAGGGGTTAACCGCCTGGCTGCTGTTTCATGAGAAATGATTTGCGCACTAATCATATGATTGATATCAATTTGGCATCTTGATGTGACAGTTGTGATTCTAACGGGCTGGTTCGGATTTATAATTGTCCACGACTCTGCTGCATATAAACAAATTAACTTTTGTTCAAGCCGGCTAATATTTATTTTAAAATAAAAAACAAATTGCATTCTTTTGTGCTACCACGAAATTTCATTGCGATATATTGTTTAAATGCAAAGGTATTACAACTGCTTACACAACATTTATAATCGTAAGAATGATGCCTGTTAGCATTTGGCTTTAACTGTTCTATTCTAATAATGATTAGGTCTATTTATATTTTGAAATAATAGTTCTCATACTTTAAAGCAATACCTGTTATCTCAGGCTTGGCCATTATTACGCCAGGTCAGGATAGCTACGCTGTCACACTTACCTGGAATAACATGATTATGGAAATTAACGAACTATCCATCGTTGAGAAAAGATTGGTTGCCAGATTTCTGGATATGTTCATCAAGCTCGGTTTTATCCTGGCTCTCGGTTCCTTCTGCTTTACCGTCATTTCCCCCTTTATGAATATGTTGCTGTGGGCGGTTATTTTAGCGGTCACACTGTATCCCCTTCACCAACGTTTCGCCGCCTACCTTGGGGAAAAGCAAGGCTGGGCATCGGTATCTGTGGTGTTGCTGGGATTGCTGTTGATCGTCTTGCCGACTATCGCCATGGTCAGCTCATTGGGTGACAGCGTGAGCAGGCTTATACACAACGTGAGTGCGGATAGTCTGGTTATTCCACCTCCTTCAGCTAACGTTGCTTCGATTCCTATCGTTGGCGGGAAAATCTACGTTGTGTGGATGAAAGCAGCATCCGATTTACCCGGCATGATTACCAGTTACGGCCCGCAGTTGGGTGGTATCGCGAAGCAGATTGTTGGTGTACTGGCTAGCATGGGCGGCGGTTTAATCGGTTTTATTGTCTCCTTTATCGTTGCCGGAATCATAATGGTTTGGGGTGCCGCAGGCGCATCGAGTGCCAATCGTATTGCAATACGTCTCACTGATGAAAGCAAAGGGATGGCGTTGGTGAGGTTATGTACCAGCACCATTCGTGCCGTAGCAATGGGGGTTATCGGGGTCGCATTTATTCAGGCTTTGCTGGCG
>DASXXQ010000098.1:0-6886 GCA_036502985.1 Buttiauxella sp. | reverse complement strand
CATGTGCAGCATCCAGCTCATATAGTCATATTGCGCAGGAATTTTGGCGTGGCCCCAGGCGTAGAAGAAGAATTGCAGATACCACATCAACCCGGCGAGTGCGGCAAACAGCACGTTGCTGATGATCAGTGGTTTTGCTATGGAGAAGTCGGCTTTTATCGACAGGTTCTTAAGTTTTGCCAGACGAATAAAGCAATAACCCAGGTTTATAACGGCGCCACCGCCCATGATAATCACATAGCTCGGTAAGGCAACGTAGAGGGGATCTACGCCCAGTGCTGCGGCTGCTTCGTGCATGGGTTTTGCAGCGTCCATCGCAAAAGACATGCCCGCTGAGAAGATGCCGCACATCACTGCCAGTATCAGCCCTTTTTTCAGGTTGAACTCTTCGGCTTTGATGCCCATTTGGCGCTCTTTGAGCTGGCCTGCGTGGGTAACAATCGCCACACCAACCAGCGCGACCAGCACGCCCAGTAGCGTCATGCGTCCGCCTGGCGTGCCGATTAACACGTCAAATTTTCCGGCAATAATTGGCGTCATTAGCGTGCCGACAATCAGCGTGATGCCAATTGCGATACCGATACCCATCGACATACCCAAGTAGCGCATCGTCAGGCCGTAGTTAATGTTTCCGATACCCCACATCGCACCAAATAAAAATACCGGCAGCAAGGTAGAAGCATTAAACGACCCGTAATAAGCCCAAAAATCAGGAAGCAAAATGTAGCTAACTAACCATGGCAAAATTATCCAGGAGACGAAACCGCCAATTGCCCACATGGTTTCCCATGACCACTGCTGTACTTTCTTAAAAGGGGCGTAAAAACAGGCAGCGCTGGCAGCGCCTACCAGGTGCCAAATTATCCCCATTGTTATTGCGTTACTCATTATCCATCCCTCTGTTTTAACTAAAGAACGCAGGGGCGACAGCCAGTTACCCCAATGCCACAGAGTCTAAAGATTGAGCGAAGCGCTAACCTTCCATGTGCTGCCGTGACAAGGGTAAAGCTGGCAAAATTCAGGGGGTGCGATTGACGAGGGTCACAATTCTTTATATCAATATTTTGCATTTTGTCGGATGCCGCTGACGCTAATCTGACTTACGGAATGCAGTTATAGGTTGAATTAACGCCAGCGGCAATCGCCATTTAATTAACAGATTTTCAACGTTTTTACCTTAAGCACCCAGGCGAGTTTTTCCAAAACTGCACCCTGATGCCCGAGGCCAATCGCACAATGGTGAGCAGGCCCGCCGAGGCACCATTGCGTGGTGAAGTCGCGGGCTGAGAGCGGAAAACGATAACGGCTATTCGTGTTGCCAATATCAAGCACCTCGCCTGCAACGGCCTCCCCTTCGGCATACTGTAAACACACGCCGTTTTGCGCGTCTTCAACAATAGAGAGGAAGGTGACGGGGCCGGGTTTTACCGTCATCTGAATCGACACGCCTTTACCTGGCTTGCCGTGGTAAACCGGCAAAGGAACGAGGCGAACGTTACCTTCCGCCATTAGTGGATGTGCCGGGCCATCGTGTCCCCAGAGCACAACGTCATCCGAAAACTCAATGCCGTATGGCTCAGAGAACGATCCACCTGCGCCGAGTAGCTGCTGGATTTTCATTGCCAGCACGTTTTTGATTTCGTACTCGCCCGCCACCGGAATACCGCGCTGGGTCAGCAATGTATTGCCGAGAATTATCGACGTGATGATGTTTTCATAGGCGTTGCCATTGCGTCCTTCGTAGTAGTAGGCCAACGCGCCGAGGTGATTTTTTTCGATAAGCCGGTCCATGGCGCAAGCGGTTTGCACCGCACGATCCAGCTCCGCTTTTTCGCAGGCGGGGTCAATGTGCAAAGATGCTTCTACATCCTGCCATTTTTGTGCGCTGGCGGCTGGCGTGACCTGCTCGCGATATTCTGCCAGTTCGCACATTTCCAGCGGCTTGAAGCGCACGCCAAGTTTAGCGCTCAGATTGGTCATGTTGCTGTAAACATCCACCATGCCGTCGTAATAGTGGCCCAGAACACCCACCTGGCAGGCTGACAGTCCTTTCTGCACGTCGAGTGCCTGTAGCCATTGCTCCATCTGCTGCCAGACAAAGTCATCGCCCTGCAATGCACCGACGAGAAGTTGGTAACGCACTCCTGCGCGATTAAACACGTTCGCCAGTTCTGGCGCGCTGCACGCCTGGCAATGGGCGAGCCACTCACCGGTGCGTTCGCCGCGATCGGTCATATCGCGGATTTTGCCATACGGCAGGCCGCGTTCTGGTTGAAGCGCGAGAATAATCACCGGCTTGTTAATTTTTTGCACCAACGGAAGAACCGTAGAGCTCAGGGCGTAGGTACTGATGTAGAGCACGATGGCATCAACGGGGTGTTTATGAAGTTGTGCGGCAATAGTATCGGCTTTAGCGACGCTATCAATCAGGCCGCCATTAACTACCGACACGTCAAGCTGCGTGAGGCGTTGATCTATTTGATGCAAATAAGCCGTGAGCCGTTGTTCCAGGCCGGAAAACTGCGGCCAATAAGTCTCAAGTCCGATACCGAAAAGGGCGACATTTAGCGACATGGTGATTATCCAGGTAGAAAGAAACGCCGACTATCACCTGATTTACACTGTGCTTCCTTTACGCTAATGCCAGGTTTTGCTGTGGGTGGCAAAAAACAGTTTATCCGCCTGACAATGCTCACATTTTCGCCATCATCACTAATAGTTATAACCCTGCTAAAAGTACGGCATTGATAATCATTTTCAATATCATTTAATTAACTATAATGAACCAACTGATTACGCGGCGTTAACAGCTTGTTCGCCGTTCGATAATAATGGAGATGATGATTATGAGTTATACACTGCCATCCCTGCCTTACGCATACGACGCCCTGGAACCTCATTTCGACAAGCAAACGATGGAAATCCATCACAGCAAACACCACCAGGCGTACGTGAATAACGCGAATGCAGCGCTGGAATCTCTGCCAGAATTTGCAAGCCTGCCAGTTGAAGAGCTGATCGCAAAACTCGATCAACTGCCAGCTGACAAGAAAACCGTTCTGCGTAACAACGCTGGCGGTCACGCTAACCACAGCTTCTTCTGGAAAGGCCTGAAAACCGGCACCACTCTGCAAGGCGACCTGAAAGCAGCCATCGAGCGTGACTTCGGTAGCGTTGACAACTTCAAAGCTGAATTTGAGAAAGCAGCAGCAACTCGCTTTGGCTCCGGCTGGGCGTGGCTGGTTCTGAAAGGTGACAAACTGGCTGTAGTGTCAACTGCAAACCAGGACAGCCCGCTGATGGGCGAAGCCGTTTCTGGCGTATCCGGTTTCCCAATCGTGGGTCTGGATGTGTGGGAACACGCTTACTACCTGAAATTCCAAAACCGTCGCCCTGACTACATCAAAGCATTCTGGGATGTAGTGAACTGGGACGAAGCAGCAGCGCGTTTTGCGGCTAAAAAATAAGTTGCATTACAACTGCTGAGAGGCGAGCCTGATGGCTCGCCTTTTTTTATGTCTGTTGCAGGGAGGACCAGATGCACTATCCGCTAAACGTTTATATTGGCAAAGTCCGCGAATATGCGGGCAGCAAGCCGAGTGCTATCGCCAAAGTTCAGGTGGATGGCGAGATGAGGCTGACCGAGTTAGGTTTGGAAGGTGACCAGCAGGCTGAAAAAATCGTTCATGGCGGGCCCGATCGCGCATTGTGCCATTATCCGCGTGAACATTATGTGCACTGGGCACGTGAATTCCCTGAGCAGGCAGAGCTGTTTACCGCTCCGGCGTACGGCGAAAACTTATCGACTGAAGGTCTGACGGAAAAAAATGTCTATATCGGCGATATTTTCCGTTGGGGTGAGGCGCTGATTCAGGTCACTCAGCCACGTTCACCCTGCTACAAGCTGAATTACCATTTTGGCATTAACGATATGTCGTCTTTGATGCAGGAAACGGGTTATTGCGGCTGGCTTTATCGGGTCGTCATGGCGGGAAATGTGTCGACGGAATCACCACTGGAACTGATTTCGCGCGTGAGTGATGTGACGATTGCAGAAGCAATTGCTATCGCCTGGCATATGCCGTTTGATGATGAACAGTATCACCGGTTACTTTCTGCGGCGGGTCTATCAGTAAGCTGGACGAGGACTATGCAGAAACGGCGTCTGTTGGGGAAGATTGAAGATAACTCTCGACGCTTGTTTGGTAAGTAAATTTTTGGGTAGATAAACCCTGAAAACGAAAAAACCCGCCGAGGCGGGTTTTTTAATTCTTAGCTTTGCTAACGCTAACCTTACAGGCTAGTTACGTTACCAGCAGCTGGGCCTTTAGCACCACTTTCGATGGTGAAAGACACTTTCTGGCCTTCGTCCAGGGACTTGTAGCCATCATTCTGGATAGCAGAGAAGTGTACGAACACGTCTTTTGAACCATCGTCAGGAGTGATGAAGCCGAAGCCTTTGTCAGAGTTGAACCATTTTACGAGACCAGTCATTTTGTTAGACATAGATATTACCTTTTAAATTAAATTTGCCTTCCGGCGCAATTGGAATGTTTTACAGATTTTTTAAAGCGATAAAGGAAGGTAGATCACGTCGAAGGGTATCTATGATAACTCTTTGAGGACTGCGCTACTAAACTGCTTAAAGGTCTGTGCTTCAAACCGATGGACGTATTAACACATATTCAGCATGTGAATGGCAAGGTTTATTTTAGCCGTCCGCAGGGCTAGAGCTCAAGCCAGCCGCGGCCTGGGAGAATTCTCCCCGCCATTCGACGGGGAAAATCACACTTATTGCATGGAGCTTTGTGCAGTAGAATACGCCTGCATAAACGCCTGATGCTGTGACGCCAGCGGTGCAATCAGTGAGTTGTACTGGCTTGCTTGCTGTGAAGTTGGGAACTGAATACCACCCGCAGTAAAACCAACCTGAGTACCTTGTTGCTGAATGAAATCACCCACTTGCACCAGTTGAGCTGTGAAAGTTTGTGCAGCAGGGATGAGCGGAGCCATAGCGTTAGCCGGAGCAGTAACCACTTTCTGATAAACCTGATCGTAAACAGTTTTCAGATCATCTGGCTGTTTCAGTGTGGAGCGAGCGCTGTCTGCCTGCATTTTGGCATTCTGTACTTGTTGGCCTAACACGTTCAGTGAGCCATTCGCATTGCGCAGAGCATCACGCTGCGTCATGTAATCTTGCGGTACACGAATGCTGTTTACGCTATCAACGACAGGCTTCATGCCATCGTCCATTGCCTGATTCACCTGTTGGGCGAAGCCATACAGAATCGCGTAATCAGAAACCAGCGGGCCAAATTGTTTTTTCTGATCGGCGGTTAATGTTGGTAAACGTTCGCCGCTGCGCATCACTGTATTTTGTAAGAAATCGACGAACGCTTTGCGTTGATCGCCTTCTTTATCAAAACACCCGCTCAGGCTCACCACCATTAAAATTGCCGCAAGCGGCGCAAACCAGCGAGACCAGGACTTACCTGTCGCCATCTTTTCTACTCCTTTCACCATTCAATGCAAATACGCAGATGCGCACCCAATAATGTTGCTAATCATAGTCCAGGCGGCTCTTGCAAGATACCCTTCGCTGCAATCTCTTTAAGGCAAATTTGTGAAATGAAATCACATTTTCCCTGTATTTTTTGCGTTTCAATTATCAGGTTAGCGGCAAATATCACTCTCTGAAATATGTTGCTTGATTGTTAACTTCCTCACAAATCCGATGACCACTACTCTCCCTTAAATTACTTTCAAGCTATTAATATTAAACATTTTATTTAATTCAATCAGATAGCGCCTGCTGGAACCGTACGATAATCGCACACTTACACCCGCCAGATGATTGCTCAATAGCCAGTGGAGTGGTTTGATTTAACGAACGATTAACGAATTAATGTTCGATAATCGAACATTTCAGGTTCACTCCGACAAACTTTGACCCGCCTGACACGCTGGCCGCGGTTTGCTACTTTTGCAGGACTTGCCTTATGACAAAGACTACAACAACTGATATTCAGGCATTTATAAACAACAATCGGTTTTCGAAATACCAGTGGATGATCCTCGTCCTTTGTTTTATTACCGTGGCGCTGGATGGGTTTGATACTGCAATTATTGGCTTCATCGCCTCTGACCTGGTGCAGGAATGGGGCGTACAGAAATCTGATCTTGGCCCGGTGATGAGTGCCGCGCTGGTCGGTTTGGCGGTGGGGGCATTAACGGCGGGACCAATGGCCGATCGCATCGGGCGTAAAAAAGTACTGGTGCTGTCGATTCTGGTGTTCGGTGGCTTTAGCTTGCTGACAGCCTTTGCCACAAGCTTGACGTCACTGGCCTTGTTGCGATTCCTGACAGGCCTTGGCCTTGGTGCGGCCATGCCTAACGCCGCAACGCTGATGTCTGAATACGCACCAGAGCGTAAACGCGCATTGCTGGTAAACCTGATGTTTGTTGGTTTCCCGATTGGTTCTTCGATGGGCGGCTTTGTTTCCGCGTGGATGATCCCGCATTACGGCTGGCAGAGCGTTCTGGTTCTGGGCGGTGTCATGCCTCTTATTCTCTCTGTCGTACTGATGATTTGGTTGCCAGAATCTGCACGCTATCTGGTCGTGAAGAACAAGCCGCAGAAAGACATTGCCGCCATTCTGCGCCGTATCGCACCGCTGCCATCAGGTGAAAACCTGCGCTTCGTGCTTAACGAAGTGGGTGGGCATATGAAAGATAAAACCGCGCTTGGCGTGATTTTCTCGCCACGTTATCTGGTGGGAACCTTAATGTTATGCCTGACCTATTTCATGGGGCTGCTGATTTTCTATCTCCTGACCAGTTGGTTGCCGCTGTTGATTCGTGAAACAGGTGCAACGCTAAGCCAGGC
>DASXXQ010000097.1:0-25245 GCA_036502985.1 Buttiauxella sp. | reverse complement strand
AGGAACGCAGCACTTCTTCCAGTGTTTCACTCAGTAGAGTTAAATCATCATCAAGACGAGATTCATACGGTTGCATCACTGTTCTCCGTGTTTAAAAAAATACTCGTCCGCTAACTATAGACAACACTAATACTTTTCGCCCGAAGACTAACGATTCGCCATACCAATATGAGGGATACCATCTTCGTCATACACGTCAGTTACCGGGATAAACCCAAAGTGTGCATAGAACGATTGCAGATGGGCCTGCGCACCTAAATAGACTGTTTTATCCGGCCAGTATTGCTGGCAGGACGCCATCGCCTGCTCCATTAATTGATACCCGAGTTTTTCCCTGCGCACGCTTTTATCAATAATCACGCGGCCAATGACGACTGGCTCAAATTCGCTGTCGCTTTTCAGTATGCGGGCATAAGCCACCAGCTTTCCTTCGCGCCAACCAAGGATATGGCGGCTTTCACCGACTAAATCGTCGCCATCAATATCCTGATAAGGGCAATTTTGCTCGACCACAAATACCGCATTGCGCAGAGCCAAAAGAGTATAGAGATCGTTCACGCTCAATTCTGAATGGTGTAAATCTTGCCAAATCAACATGTTCTTCCCCTTTAACGATGCTTGTGCGGTTATCTTCACGCATAAAAAAACCGCCAGCAAGTGGCGGTTTTTTTTATCTTTCAGCAACCTCAGTAAAAATCCCCGGATGCAGCTTCGGCTTGCGCCATCCAAACGGGTTTTTCACTGGTTTTAGACCAAACGCGGTGCAAATAGCTGTAAAAACGGGAGCGATCTTTCCAGAACAGCATCACCGGCAGGGCCAAAACACCCGCTAATACAACAAATGTGCGACGCAGGAAGACCTGATGCGCTGGGTAATCTTTATATAAAGTCATAGGCTTCTCCCTTTTTTGTGACCGGTAGCAAACACCGGAAAATTAGAACTTGTTATCTGGCTAAAATAGTATCGCATTGGCTGAAAGTTTACTACTCCTCCGACCACTTAAAGACACTTTTTGCCACTAATTTACAATCACCGCCGTAATTAAGTTACAGAATAGTTAATCAATTACTAACCATTAGTTAATTAATGGCTTTTGCCATTTTTATACTTTTTTTACACCCTGCCCCCGGACTTTTACGACATCTTTGCACCCGATTTCTTACCCTCAATCCATATCCTTAACACCTCTGGAGGTGGATTGTGAGTGCAGGACTGATTGCTGGCGTGGTGCTGGTTTTTGTGCTGTTGGGTTATTTGATTTATGCCCTGATTAATGCGGAGGCATTCTGATGGCCGCTTCTGGATTTTTACTGATTGCCAGTTTCCTGCTGGTACTTTTCGTACTGGCAAAACCTTTGGGCAGCGTTCTAACGCGTTTAATCGAAGGCGAGCCGCTACCCGTTGTTCGGGGATTTGATTCGCTATTGTGGAAAATTCTGGGAAGTGGCGCGACCACTGAAATGAGCTGGAAGCGTTATCTGGCAGCAATCCTTGCCTTTAATGTTTTGGGGCTGCTGGCACTGTTCATCATCTTATTAACGCAAGGACAGCTGCCGCTCAACCCTCAACAATTACCGGGTCTTTCCTGGCACCTGGCGCTGAACACGGCGGTGAGCTTTGTCTCCAATACCAACTGGCAGTCTTATAGCGGCGAAACCACGCTCAGCTATTTCAGCCAGATGGTGGGCCTGACGGTGCAAAACTTTTTGTCAGCCGCAACCGGTATTGCCGTGGTCTTTGCGCTGATCCGCGCCTTCTCTCGCCAAAGTACCACCACACTCGGTAACGCATGGGTCGATTTAACGCGCATCACGCTCTATATCTTGCTGCCAATTTCACTGCTGATTGCGCTGTTCTTTATCAGCCAGGGAACATTGCAGAATATCGCGGCTTATCAACCTTTCACGTCATTTGAAGGTGTAAAGCACGTCTTGCCGATGGGCCCTGTCGCTTCGCAAGAAGCTATAAAAATGTTGGGCACCAACGGCGGCGGTTTCTTTAATGCTAACTCCTCGCATCCTTTCGAGAACCCAACGGCGCTAACCAACTTTGTACAAATGGTGGCGATATTTTTGATCCCCACCGCGCTGTGTTTTGCGTTTGGTGAAGCGGTCAGAGACAGACGCCAGGGCCGTGCCATTTTATGGGCGATGACGGTGATTTTTGTTATCTGCGTGGTGGTGGTTATGTGGGCTGAAACGCAGGGGAATACCCATTTCACCCTGCTTGGTGCAGACAGCAATATCAATATGGAAGGCAAAGAAAGCCGCTTCGGGATCCTGGCCACCAGCCTGTTTTCTGTGGTCACTACCGCTGCGTCCTGCGGGGCAGTCAACGCGATGCATGACTCCTTTACAGCACTGGGCGGCATGATCCCAATGTGGCTGATGCAGATTGGTGAAGTGGTATTCGGCGGCGTTGGTTCTGGCCTGTACGGCATGTTGCTGTTCGTCCTGCTGACGGTGTTTATCGCCGGGTTGATGATTGGCCGTACGCCGGAATATCTGGGTAAAAAAATCGACGTCGCAGAAATGAAAATGACGGCAATGGCGATTCTGGTGACACCGACGCTGGTGCTGCTCGGCACTGCGCTGGCGATGATGACCGACGCGGGCCGCGCGGGGATTTTCAACCCCGGTATTCATGGTTTTAGCGAAGTGCTCTACGCGGTTTCTTCCGCCGCAAACAACAACGGCAGCGCATTTGCCGGGTTAAGTGCCAATACACCTTTCTGGAATGTGCTTCTGGCGGTGTGTATGTGGTTCGGTCGCTTTGCCGTAATCGTGCCAGTGTTGGCCATTGCCGGTTCGCTTGCGGCTAAAAAATCGCAAGCCGCAGGCGTGGGTACCCTCCCCACTCACGGCCCGCTGTTTATCGGCTTGCTGATTGGCACAGTGTTGTTAGTGGGTGCTCTGACCTTTATTCCCGCCCTCGCATTAGGCCCGGTTGCGGAACATCTTTCCTTAGTGAATTTGTGATTAAGAGGCTTCCATGAGTCGCAAGCAACAGGCGCTATTTGAACCATCGCTGATTCGTCAGGCGCTGATAGATTCATTCAAAAAACTGACGCCGCAAGTGCAGTGGCGTAACCCGGTGATGTTTATCGTATGGGTTGGTAGCGTATTGACCACCGCGCTGGCCATTGCCATGTTCAGTGGAAAACTTCAGGGTGACGCGCCGTTTACTACGGCTATCAGCGTCTGGCTGTGGTTTACCGTGCTATTTGCAAACTTTGCCGAAGCGCTGGCAGAAGGCCGCAGTAAAGCACAAGCCAATAGCCTGAAAGGTGTGAAGAAAACCAGTTGGGCACGCAAACTGCGTGCTCCGCAACATGATGCGCCAATGGACCATGTTCCCGCCGCCGATTTGCGTAAAGGCGATATCGTGCTGGTTGAAGCTGGCGATATTATCCCATGCGATGGCGAAGTACTGGAAGGTGGCGCGTCGGTGGATGAGAGCGCGATTACCGGCGAGTCCGCACCGGTTATTCGTGAATCGGGCGGGGACTTTGCCTCAGTGACGGGCGGGACGCGCATTCTTTCCGATTGGCTGGTTATTCAGTGCAGCGTGAACCCAGGGGAGACGTTCCTTGATCGCATGATTGCGATGGTAGAAAGCGCACAACGCCGCAAAACCCCGAACGAAGTCGCGCTGACTATTTTACTGGTGGCATTAACGATTGTCTTTTTACTGGCAACCGCCACGCTTTGGCCTTTCTCACAATATGGCGGCGTTGCGGTCAGTGTCACGGTACTGATTGCACTGCTGGTTTGCCTGATTCCGACCACCATAGGTGGGCTACTTTCTGCTATCGGCGTTGCCGGGATGAGCCGGATGTTGGGTGCAAATGTTATTGCTACCAGCGGGCGAGCCGTGGAAGCCGCAGGTGATGTCGATGTTTTGCTTTTAGATAAAACCGGCACCATTACATTGGGTAATCGCCAGGCATCTGAATTTTTACCGGCTCCAGGAATTGAAGAAAAAACCCTTGCCGATGCGGCACAGCTTTCCTCGCTTGCCGATGAAACACCAGAAGGTCGCAGCATTGTGGTGCTGGCAAAACAGCGCTTTAACCTGCGTGAACGCGATGTGCAAAACCTGCACGCGACCTTTGTGCCTTTTACCGCGCAAACCCGCATGAGCGGTATCAACATTCAGGATCGCATGATTCGCAAAGGCTCTGTTGATGCCATTCGCCGCCACGTTGAAGCCAACGGTGGTCACTTTCCACCGCAGGTAGATACGCTGGTGGAAGGTGTTGCCCGTACCGGCGGAACACCGCTGGTGGTTGCGGAAGGCGCAAATGTGCTGGGCGTTATCGCACTAAAAGACATCGTGAAGGGCGGTATTAAAGAACGCTTTGCTCAATTGCGCCAGATGGGCATTAAAACCGTCATGATTACCGGTGACAACCGTCTGACGGCGGCGGCAATTGCCGCCGAAGCGGGCGTGGATGATTTCCTTTCAGAAGCCACGCCGGAAGCCAAGTTGGCACTAATTCGTCAATACCAGGCTGAAGGCCGTTTAGTTGCGATGACAGGCGACGGTACCAACGACGCGCCAGCACTGGCGCAGGCAGATGTGGCTGTTGCCATGAACTCAGGTACCCAGGCCGCAAAAGAAGCGGGCAACATGGTGGACCTGGATTCCAACCCGACCAAGCTGATTGAAGTGGTGCACATCGGCAAACAGATGCTGATGACGCGTGGCTCGCTGACCACGTTCAGTATTGCCAATGACGTGGCGAAGTATTTCGCCATTATCCCTGCTGCATTTGCTGCCACCTATCCGCAGCTTAATGCGCTGAATGTGATGCACCTGCACTCGCCTGCTTCAGCCATTTTAAGTGCAGTTATTTTTAACGCGCTGATCATTATCTTCCTGATCCCATTGGCGTTACGCGGGGTGAGCTACAAACCGTTAAGTGCCGCGGCCATGTTGCGTCGCAACCTGTGGATTTACGGCCTGGGTGGATTAATTGTGCCATTCATTGGTATTAAAGTTATCGACCTGTTCCTGACCGTTTGCGGACTGGTTTAAGAGGAAAAACAAATGTCTACCTTACGTCCCGCTATACTGTTACTGATTTTACTCACCCTGATTACCGGGGGACTTTATCCGCTGCTGACCACGTTGTTAGGCCAGTGGTGGTTCCCAACCCAGGCCAATGGCTCGTTAATTATTGATACCAATGTGGTGCGCGGTTCAAGCCTGATTGGGCAAAACTTTACCCAGGCGAAGTATTTACAAGGCCGCCCTTCTGCTACAGCAGAAACTCCATATAATCCAATGGCCTCAGGCGGCAGTAATTTGGCTGGCAGCAATCCTGAGTTAGATAAAGTGATAACAGAACGTGTCAGCGTGTTAAGGCAGGCCAATCCGAACGCTAATCCTGCGGTTCCCGTTGAGCTGGTCACCGCATCAGCCAGCGGCCTAGACGGGCAGATTTCACCACAAGCGGCAGCCTGGCAAATCCCGCGTATCGCAGCAGCACGCAATTTACCCGTTGAGCAAATCCAGCGGCTGATTGCCGAAAGTACCACGCAGCCGCTGGTCAATTTTATTGGTAAACCGGTAGTCAACGTGTTGCTGGTCAATCGGGCACTGGACGCTCTCCAGGCACCATAAAGGAATCGTTATGACAGAGGAACCGCTGCGCCCCAATCCAGATAAATTGCTGGAGCAGGTCAATCGACCGACTCGTGGGAAGCTGAAAATCTTTTTCGGTGCCTGTGCGGGTGTGGGGAAAACCTACGCCATGCTCCAGGAAGCGCAACGCCTGCGGGCGCAGGGGCTGGATATTCTGGTGGGCGTTGTGGAAACGCACGGTCGTAAAGAGACTGCCGCACTGCTGAACGGGCTGGCTATCCAGCCTGCAAAACGACTGCATCATCGCGGGCGCTGGGTGCAAGAGTTCGACCTTGATGCAGCCCTTGCTCGCAATCCCGCACTTATCCTGATGGACGAACTGGCGCACAGTAACGCGCCGGGTTCACGCCATCCTAAGCGCTGGCAAGATGTGGAAGAGTTGCTCGACGCCGGGATTGATGTTTTTACTACCGTCAACGTGCAACACCTCGAGAGCCTGAATGACATCGTCGGCGGCGTAACCGGAATTCAGGTACGCGAAACGGTTCCCGATCCTATCTTTGATGCCGCCGACGAAATCGTGCTGGTCGATTTGCCGCCTGACGATTTGCGCCAACGCCTGCACGAAGGAAAGGTCTATATCTCCGGCCAGGCCGAGCGCGCCATCGAACACTTTTTCCGTAAGGGGAATTTGATTGCCCTGCGAGAACTGGCGTTGCGTCGCACCGCCGACCGCGTTGACGACCAAATGCGCGCCTGGCGAGATAACCAGGGCCAGGAAAAAGTCTGGCATACGCGCGACGCGATTTTGCTGTGCATCGGCTACAGTTCTGGCAATGAAAAACTGGTGCGCACAGCAGCACGGCTGGCTGCAAAACTGGGCAGTACCTGGCATGCGGTTTATGTCGAAACGCCACAGCTTCACCGCTTACCCGAACATCAACGTCGCGCAATTCTCAGCGCCTTGCGCCTGGCTCAGGAATTGGGTGCAGAAACGACTACGCTTGCCGACCCGGCGGAAGACAAAGCGATATTGCGTTACGCCCGGGAACATAATCTAGGGAAGATAATTATTGGCAGGCGCATGAAGCGACGCTGGTGGAGCCGTGAATCCTTTGCTGACCGACTCGCAAGGCGCGCCCCCGACCTGGATTTGGTCATTGTCGCGCTGGATGACAAGCCTTCGGTATCATCCCCTTCCGCGCCCGACACTCGCAGCTTTACCGATAAATGGCGGGTTCAATTACGCGGCTGTGGCGCAGCCATCGCTCTTTGTGCGGTAACAACGTTTATCGCCAATCAGTGGTTAATGGGGTTTGATGCCGCGAACCTGGTCATGCTCTATTTACTGGGCGTGGTTATCGTAGCGCTGTTCTATGGCCGCTGGCCTTCGGTTCTGGCGACCGTAATCAGCGTGCTCAGTTTCGATCTCTTCTTTATTGCTCCACACGGCACACTGGCGGTATCTGATATCCAGTATTTGTTAACGTTTGCCGTAATGCTGACCGTCGGCCTGCTCATCGGGAACCTTACTGCGGGCGTGCGCTACCAGGCGCGTATTGCGCGTTATCGGGAACAGCGCACACGCCATCTTTACGAGATGTCGAAAGCGCTCGCCGCTGAACGTACACCACAGGATATTGCGGCCACCAGCGAGCTGTTTATCAATAACAGTTTTCATGCTCACGCCCGGTTATTGCTGCCAGATGAAAATGGCACCCTGACGCGCGTTAATGCGCAGGGCGAACCGCAAAACTGGGACGAAGCCATCGCTCGCTGGAGTTTTGATAAAGGCCAGCCCGCTGGAGCAGGAACCGATACTCTGCCCGGAGTGCCCTATCAAATTCTGCCGCTCAAAACGCCGGAAAGAACGCTCGGCTTGCTGATTGTCGAGCCGAGTAATTTGCGCCAACTGATGATTCCGGAGCAACAACGCCTGCTGGAAACCTTCACCTTGCTGGCGGCCACGGCACTTGAGCGATTGCTACTGACAGCAAGTGAAGAACAAGCAAGGATTACCAGCGAACGCGAGCAAGTGCGCAATTCATTGCTCGCCGCACTTTCACACGATCTGCGTACCCCGCTGACGGTGCTGTTCGGCCAGGCTGAAATTCTGACGCTGGATTTGGCGTCTGAAGGTTCAAAACATGCCCCACAGGCCAATGACATCCGCCAGCATGTGCTCAATACCACGCGCCTGGTGAATAACTTACTGGATATGGCACGTATTCAATCTGGTGGATTTAATCTGCGCAAAGAATGGCTAACGCTGGAAGAAGTGGTTGGTAGCGCGCTGAAGATGCTGGAGCCTGGCCTCGGTGGGCGGCATATTGCGCTGAACTTACCGGACCCGCTGTTGCTGATTCACGTCGATGGCCCACTGTTTGAACGTGTGCTGATAAACTTGTTGGAGAACGCCGTGAAGTACGCAGGTTTTCTGGCAAACATTGGCATTCGCGCCCAGGCATTGGCGGATAAACTGGATCTTGAGGTTTGGGATAGCGGCCCGGGTATTCCATCAGGCCAGGAACAAAAGATTTTTGATAAGTTTTCCCGGGGTAACAAAGAGTCAGCGATTCCCGGCGTGGGTTTAGGTCTTGCGATTTGCCAGGCTATTGTTGAAGTTCACGACGGGGAAATCATTGCTGCTAATCGACCAGAGGGAGGGGCAAGTTTTCATGTTATTTTACCTCTTCCCCCACAACCTGAGCTGGCTGAAATGAACGAGGCTTTGTGATATCCGTTCTGATTGTTGAAGATGAAAAAGAGATCCGCCGCTTTCTGCGCACCGCGCTGGAAGCCGAGTCGTTACGCGTGCATGAAGCTGAAACACTCCAGCGTGGTTTGCTGGAAGCCGCGACGCGTAAGCCCGATTTAGTGATTCTTGACCTCGGTTTACCGGATGGTGACGGCATTGATTTTATCCGCGACTTTCGTCAATGGAGCCAGACACCGATTGTGGTGCTTTCCGCACGTAGCGATGAGCAAGTGAAGATTGATGCGCTGGATGCCGGGGCCGATGACTATCTCAGTAAACCTTTTGGCATTGGCGAATTACAAGCACGCCTGCGTGTGGTGCTGCGTCGCCATGCAAGTCTTGCCCAGCCCGATCCGGTTTACCAGTTTTCCACTATCACCGTTGACCTCGCCACTCGCCGTATAACGCGTGATGGCGCAGAAATCCATTTGACGCCCATTGAGTTTCGCCTGCTGGCTACCCTTCTGAATAACCACGGTAAAGTGCTGACCCAGCGCCAGTTGCTCAACCAGGTTTGGGGGCCGAATGCCGTCGAACACAGCCACTATCTGCGTATTTATATGGGGCATTTGCGCCAGAAACTGGAAAACGATCCCGCGCGCCCAAGCCATCTGCTGACAGAAACCGGAATCGGCTACCGTTTTATGCTCTAAAGGCGTAATGTCCGACAGGTTCAAGTGGAGGTTTCTATGAGTGCCTGGTTGGTTTATGCATTACTTTCAGCGGCTACCGCTGCGTTAGTGGCGATTTTCGGCAAGATTGGTTTGCAGCATTTAGACGCGAATACCGCAACGGCCATTCGCGCCGTGGTGATGGCATTGTTTTTGGTTGGCGTGGTCGTGGTTCAGGGGAAACTCAATCTCATCGGCACTGTGCTGGCAGATAAAAAAGCGCTGCTTTTTATCTTGCTAAGCGGCATTGCTGGCGCGCTGTCCTGGCTGTTTTATTTTATGGCGATTAAAAGCGGCGATGTTTCCCGCGTGGCTCCCATCGATAAACTCAGCGTCGTGTTCGCGGTCATCCTTGCGGTAATTTTATTTGGTGAAAAGCTGTCGCTGATTGCGGGAATTGGCGTGGCGTTGATTTCTTGTGGCGCGTTGATGGTCGCACTGGGTTAGTCTTGCGACATAAAAAAAGGCGCCCTGCGGCGCCTTTTCAATTTGATATCTTACTTCGCACTTGCAAGCACTTCGCTAACAATATCAACCGCTTCTTTCTCAATTTGCTGGCGATGCTCTGCACCTAAGAAACTTTCACAGTAGATTTTGTACGCATCTTCCGTACCGGAAGGACGTGCCGCGAACCAGCCGTTGTCGGTCATTACTTTCAAACCGCCAATGGATGCGCCGTTACCTGGTGCCGCCGTTAAGCGCGCGGTAATCGGGTCACCCGCCAGTGTGCTTGCACTCACCATTTCCGGGGAAAGTTTAGACAGTGCCGCTTTCTGCGCGGAAGTCGCAGGCGCTTGAATACGGTTATAGCTTGGCGCACCGAAACGGGCAGCCAGTTCGTCATAATGCTGCTGCGGGTTCTTACCGGTTACGGCAGTAATTTCAGCCGCCAGCAAACACATGATGATGCCGTCTTTGTCTGTAGACCACGGCGTGCCGTCGAAGCGCAGGAACGATGCCCCTGCACTTTCTTCGCCACCAAAACCAAAGCTGCCGTCAAACAAACCATCTACAAACCATTTGAAGCCGACGGGCACTTCTACCAGCTTACGACCTAAATCGTTCACCACGCGGTCAATCATGGCAGATGAAACCAGGGTTTTACCCACGGCGACATCTTTGCCCCACTGCGGACGATGCTGGAACAGGTAATTAATCGCAACGGCCAGATAATGGTTCGGGTTCATCAAGCCTGCTGGCGTGACGATACCGTGGCGGTCGTAATCCGGGTCATTGGCAAAAGCCAGATCGAATTTGTCACGCAACGCCAACAGACCAGCCATTGCGCACTCGGAGGAGCAATCCATACGGATAGCGCCGTCTTTATCGAGATGCATAAAGCGGAAGGTTTGATCAACGTGATCGTTAACAATTGTCAGATCCAGATTGTAGTGCTTCGCGATGCGCTGCCAGTATTCAATACCGGAACCACCGAGCGGATCAACGCCCAGTTTCAGGCCCGCTTTCTGGATTGCGGCCATATCAACAATGTCCACCAGCCCTTCGATAAATGGCTGGACCAGATCTTGTTCTTGTACGTGACCGCTTGCCCACGCTTGATCAAGAGAAATACGCTTCACGTCTTTCAGGCCCGCAGCCAACAATGCATTTGCGCGGTCTTCAACGACTTTGGTGACGTTAGTATCAGCTGGGCCACCGTTTGGTGGATTGTATTTGATACCGCCGTCATCAGGCGGGTTGTGCGAAGGCGTAATAACGATACCGTCCGCCAGTGCGCCGCCTTTTTTGTTGTGCGTCAGAATGGCATGTGAGATTGCAGGCGTTGGCGTGTAGCCGTTTTCCTGCTGCACAATGACATCCACACCGTTTGCCGCCAGAACTTCCAACACCGAGATAAACGCAGGTTCAGATAACGCGTGGGTATCTTTACCAATGTAGCACGGCCCGGTAATGCCATTTTTTGCACGATCTTCTGCAATCGCCTGAGCAATCGCCAAAATGTGAGGTTCGTTGAAACTATGACGTGCCGCACTACCACGGTGGCCGGAAGTCCCAAACTTCACCGCGTGTTCGCTATTCCCCACTTCAGGCTTCAGCACGTAATACTGGGCCGTCAATTGGGCTACGTTAATCAAATCGCTCTGTTGTGCCGGTTGTCCTGCACGAGGGTGGTTAGCCATTGGCCTTTCCTTCTGACGCGAGGTGTTAGATTGTGCCGCAAACCTTTTCAATCAATTCCGCCGGGAACTGCATTGATTGCATGATGTGTTCAATCATGCTGCATTTACGACCCGTATTGGTGTTAGTAATGACCCAGTATGGCGTGCCTGGAACATGTTTAGGTTTGGTCTGGTTGCCATTTTGCAGCAGCGTTTGCTCGTTACCTGCAAAATAAACACGTGTACGACCATGCAACGATTCCGTTGCTTCACCAAAAGCATGAGCATCGAGGGTATACAGAGTAGAAAGCACCATCATGAAACGGTTAACCGCTTTCTTTTGCTCCGCATATTCATCGGAAAGCAACAACTCACGAACCGCACGAACACGATCGCGTGCTTTGTTTACAGGTTTGGCTTCCGGTGCAGCGGTAACAGTTGCTGTCTGGCCGGTAGTTGCTGGTGTAGCAGGAGTTTGACCGGCGGTAAATTTCAACATGCGCCGTAAAATATCGGACGCGCTTTCACCAATGTGCTGCGTGTGGCTGGCAATATAGCGATAGAGCTCGTCATCAACTTCAATTGTTTTCATCTTAATCCAGTGCGATATCTTTTCTGAATACAAGTTGTTGGGATTATAGGGACAAATCCCAACCTCGGGTAGCGCCAAACTTTTGTCACACCACAAAGTCAGACTAGACTGAATATTTGCGGCACTGCGGCAGGATGCCGTTATGATACCCTAACCACACGAAGTAAAAAAAAAGAACTTTGCCATGAAATTGAATGCTCGCCTGCAAACTGCGCAACAATCGACTAGTAATTCCCCCATCGTCCTCATTCACGGTCTTTTTGGTAGCCTTGATAATCTGGGTGTGCTGGCCCGTGACCTCGGGCAGGATCACACTTTGCTGCAAATTGATCTTCGCAACCACGGTTTATCCCCACGCAGCCCTGAGATGACCTACTCCGCAATGGCGCAAGACGTGGTTGAAACACTCGGCGAATATGGCATTGAGAAAGCCATAATTATTGGCCATTCAATGGGCGGTAAAGTGGCGATGGCGCTGACGGCAATTGCGCCCCACTGCATCGACAAATTGGTGTTGATTGATATCGCGCCTGTGGATTATCAGGTTCGTCGCCATGACGAGATTTTTGCAGCGATAAATGCGGTTAGCGCCGCTGGCGTTAAAACACGTCAACAGGCTGCCACTATTATGCGTGAGCACCTTAATGAAGAAGGTGTGATTCAATTTTTGCTTAAGTCTTTTGCCGACGGCGAATGGAAGTTCAATGTACCGGTGCTGCGGGAGCAGTATGAGAACATCGTCGGCTGGCAAAGCATCCCCGCGTGGAACGAACCTGCGCTGTTTATCCGCGGTGGTGCATCGCCTTATGTAGATGAATCCCATCGTAGCCAACTGCTTGCTCAATTCCCTCAGGCACGCGCTCATGTGATTGCGGGTGCCGGACATTGGGTTCACGCCGAAAAACCTGATGCTGTTTTGCGCGCAATCCATCGTTTTATCGACTGAATACCCGCAAACTGATTAAAAACAAACCGACTGGCCGCAAGATGCGGCTAACGCGTTGGCGCGCAAGCCATGCTGATGTATGATTGCGCGCTAAATTGCGCCAGAGCACCCCGCTCCGTGCCACCTGAATTCCCTGTCAGTAGTCTAATCATGGCAAAAGAACAAACGGACCGTACTACATTAGATCTGTTCGCGGACGAGCGTCGCCCGGGGCGGCCAAAAACCAATCCGCTAACGCGTGATGAGCAGTTGCGTATCAACAAACGCAATCAGCTCAAGCGCGATAAAGTACGCGGTTTGAAGCGAGTAGAGCTAAAGCTCAATAACGATGCGGTAGATGCTCTCAATCAACTGGCTGAAGCGCGCAATATCAGCCGCAGTGAATTGATTGAAGAGATGCTGCTTGAACAACTGAAGCAACATCTCAGTTAGATAAAATGTTAAACCATTTTGCAGTCTGTGCACCCCTGGGTGATAGCAGTTTCCGCACCACGAAGTGTTCTGCTATGATTGCCCTATCTGTGGCTAAATAGCAGCCACCATACCATTAAGTATCAAGAGGTTATTTTACTCATGGCAATCGTAGGCATTTTTTTCGGCAGCGACACTGGTAATACCGAAAATATCGCGAAAATGATTCAAAAACAGCTCGGTAAAGACGTTGCTGAGGTGCATGACATTGCTAAGAGCAGCAAAGAAGACCTGGAAGGCTTCGATATTCTGCTTCTCGGCATTCCAACGTGGTACTACGGCGAAGCGCAGTGTGACTGGGATGATTTCTTCCCGACGCTTGAAGAAGTTGATTTCAATGGCAAATTGGTTGCCCTGTTCGGCTGTGGCGACCAGGAAGACTACGCAGAATACTTCTGTGATGCATTAGGTACTATTCGCGACATCATAGAACCGCGCGGTGCCGCTATCGTGGGTCACTGGCCAACTGCGGGTTACCATTTCGAAGCGTCTAAAGGTCTTGCGGACGACGACCACTTTGTGGGTCTTGCTATCGACGAAGACCGTCAACCAGAACTGACGGCTGAACGTGTTCAGAAGTGGGTCAAGCAGGTTTCTGAAGAACTTAATCTGGCTGATATCCTCAGCGCATGATGCTAAATGTGGCGCGGCCAAACGGCCGTGTCACATTGATAGATATTTCCGATTAAAATAATTGCTACAAATTTGTAACTTTTCAGTTTGTCCCTGTACAATGAATTCCTGGAAAATAGCTAGCAAGGCAAGCAAATCGCGACTCAGCCGCAGTTTCTAGCTTGATTATGCATAATACTTGCGGTTCCCATTTAGAAGTGGCAGTTCTATAATGAGACGCATTCATCTTAACGCTCACCCTGAGTCCGAGCGATTCGTTAAGCAACAGGATAATTTCCGCATGACTGACAACAATACCGCATTAAAGAAGGCCGGCCTGAAAGTCACGCTTCCACGATTAAAAATCCTTGAAGTGTTGCAGGGGCCGGTGAATCATCACGTCAGTGCGGAAGACTTATATAAGCGTCTGATTGATATGGGCGAAGAGATTGGTCTTGCCACAGTTTATCGTGTACTAAACCAATTTGATGATGCAGGCATTGTGACTCGTCATAATTTCGAAGGCGGCAAATCCGTGTTCGAACTGACGCAACAGCACCATCACGACCATTTGATTTGCCTGGATTGTGGCAAAGTTATTGAATTCAGCGATGATTCAATCGAAGCCCGCCAGCGTGAAATTGCTTCCCGTCATGGTATTCGTCTTACTAACCACAGCCTGTACCTCTATGGTCATTGTGCTGAAGGCGATTGCCGTACTGACGAGAATGCACACGAGATCAGCGAAAAGTAATCCGCATATCCTGACATCCCTGACCGGATGCCAGATGTAAAAAAACCGGTGAGTTTCCTCACCGGTTTTTTTATTGCCTGAATACAGCCATTACTGGTTGTCAGCGCGAATCTCTTGCCAGATTTTATCGCATTTAGCTTTAACCGCCTGGTCGTTACCGGTGCGAGTTGCCTGGATGCAGTTCTGGTAATCAAGTGTGCGAACCGTTTCTTTCTTCGCAAACTCCTGATGCTCTTTTTCCTGACCCAGAATATTCAGCACGCTTTGGCAGGCCTCAATTTTGTCAGGATTTCCTTCAGCTGTATTAATACAGGCGCTATAAGCTGCTTTCAGTTTAGTATCTTCAGGAGCCGTTTTAGGTTGCGCACATGCGCTCAAACCTAGCGCCATCACCGTAATCATAATGATTTTTTTCATGCTTGATATCCTTAAGAAAACCGGGCGTTTTTAGCGCCCGGAATCAAATCAGAAGATGGTGAATGGTGCGATAACGATGAATTTCACGTCGCGCTCATCCTGGAAGATGTTGCCGTAACCACCGCCCCAGCTTGGAATGTCGGAGTGGTTGTCGTACTGAGTGAAGTGCAGTTTGAACAGAGTGCCTTTCGCGCGGCCATCCTGAACGGTGTACAGCGCATCAAGGCTATACGCAGATTCTTTCAAACGACGGTCGGCTTCATAGAATCCATCGGTAGTTGGTTTAGAGCTTGGTTTAGCATCCCATGCGTACACATAAGAAGCCCCTACCGCCCAACCCGCAAGATTCCAGTTGCTCAGGTCATACATTGCGCCTGCGAATACTGCTTTTTCACCGTTGGCGTTGAAGTCAGAGCGGTTATCCCACCACACATCAAGACGACCGTTTGAAGAGGCGTAAGTTGGGGTCATACGTTGCAGGAAGTAGCCCTGTTGGCCGTCGGCCTTAACCATGGTTCCTTCAAGACGCAAATCAACCTGGCCTGCTCTGTAGCCGAGGGTCAATGCCTGCAACCATGCGGTGCCATCATAGAGATCGTTGACGCTGCCGTTGGATACTTTGTCACGCGTACCGTAGAACTGGTAGCTGGTGGTTAACGGGCTGCCAGCGATATCAAATTTGTAGCTTGCTTTAGTGAAGTACTGGTCAACATAACCTTCAGCCTGACCAAATGCCGCTTCGAGAATTAAGTCATTTTTGAAGTCATACTTCGCACCAATAGAGTGTAAGTATTCAACTTTGGTGTTTTTATCGTTCTGATAGAACTTGTCCATCTCCAGGTGCCATGGAGCCTTGTATTCGTTGGTCCACATGTAGGAGAAGCTCAGAGCACCAGAATCGCCGTAGTCAAAGTTTGCACCGGCTTCTGCGCCCTGATATGTACCAGGCATGAAGCTCCAGTGTGGCGCTAACAGTGTTTGACCCGTTGGCTGAATATAGCCCGCACGCGCCCAGACTGGGCCATATTTGAATTTAGCTGCTGCTTTATAAAGGCTGATGCCGCTCTTATCGCCGGAGTAATCTTCGTCGTAAGCTTTGTTAATAGAGGAAAATGCGATTTCGTTCGGGTGACCGCTATCGCCATTTTCTGCCATTTCGATAGCAGTAAATGCAGCCAGATCCAGACCGAACATGTCAGCAGCAAAACCAGACTGGAAGTCGAGGTTTGCGTTCCATGTAGCGTGAGCAAGGTTGGTTTCGTATTTGTCAGTTGTCACATCTTTACGGTCACGTTCACGCTGCCAGTAATAAACACCACCGGTCAGTGTTGAATCATCAACAAAACCTGCTGCACTTGCCTGAGGGATGACAACCAGTCCTGAAAGAGCCGTAACACCTGCGATTGCAAGCGCCAGCGCACTACGTTTGCCACTAAACGTACGCATATAAAATTCCTCTTTGACGTATAAATAATCGCTGGACGTTTAAAGACGTCGTGTAGCGAAAAAAGTAAAAATGCCTAACGGCTAAAGCGGTTATAAATATTTGCCCGCATTACTGCTGTCCATAAGACTATTTTTCGCGACGCGAATTATCAATGACTTTGTAAGAGTTCATTCCGATATTATGACAGAGAGCACATAATTTATGAGTATTTGTAACAAATAACGACACAAGAGTTTTATGTGGACAATTACGATAATTTACACACAAAACTCCAAGTGAGAGCGCTCACATAATTAAACGAAGAATTTATTATGTTCTAAGGTTGACCTGAAAAGAGAGGTTGAAAGGGATACTGAACGGACGCTAAATAACATTAATTCGCAACGCGAATGTGAATGAATAATTAATTTAATGAATTTAAAGCAAAAAAAACGCCGCTATTAGCGACGTTTTCGTAAAGATTTAACGCATATTTAACGGGTTTTACTCGCCCATTTTGGCCCAGGTATCACGCAGTCCAACGGTACGGTTAAATACCAATTTTTCAGCGGTTGCATAACGGCTATCGAGGCAGAAATAACCTTCGCGCTCGAACTGATAGGCTTTCGCTTTCTCGGCGTTTTGCAGGCTTGGCTCAACGAAACCTTGCTTGATAACCAAAGAGTCCGGGTTAATTGTCGCAAGGAAATCGTCCGCAGCACCTGGGTTCGCAACGCTGAAAAGACGGTCATAAAGACGAATTTCAACCGGCAGAGCATGTTCAGCGCTGACCCAATGAATTACACCTTTTACCTTACGTCCATCAGCCGGATCTTTGCTTAATGTGTCCGGATCGTAAGAGCAATGCAGCGTGGTGATATTGCCTTCTTCATCTTTCTCAACGCGATCGGCTTTAATAACATACGCATTGCGCAGGCGAACTTCTTTGCCCAGCACCAGACGCTTGTACTGTTTATTGGCTTCTTCACGGAAGTCAGCACGATCGATGTAGATCTCACGGCTAAACGGTACCTGACGGCTACCCATTTCAGGTTTGTTTGGATGATTAGGCATTGTCACCATTTCAACTTCACCCTGCGGGAAGTTTTCAATGATAACTTTTACTGGATCGAGTACTGCCATCGCACGCGGTGCGTTCTCGTTCAGGTCATCACGAATACAAGACTCAAGCGAAGCCATCTCAACGGTGTTGTCTTGCTTCGTCACACCAATACGCTTACAGAATTCACGAATAGATGCGGCGGTATAACCACGGCGACGCAGACCAGAAATAGTCGGCATACGTGGGTCATCCCAACCCTCTACAACCTTCTCAGTCACCAGCTGGTTCAGCTTACGCTTAGACATGATGGCGTATTCGAGGTTAAGGCGTGAGAACTCGTACTGACGCGGATGCGCAGGAATAGTGATGTTATCCAACACCCAATCGTACAGACGACGGTTGTCCTGGAATTCAAGGGTACAAAGAGAGTGCGTAATACCTTCCAGCGCATCGGAAATGCAGTGCGTGAAGTCATACATCGGGTAGATGCACCACTTGTTGCCAGTCTGGTGGTGTTCAGCAAACTTAATGCGATACAGCACCGGGTCGCGCATAACGATAAATGGCGATGCCATATCGATTTTCGCACGCAGGCATGCAGTACCTTCGGCAAATTCACCGCTACGCATTTTCTCGAACAGCGCGAGGTTTTCTTCAACGCTGCGATCGCGGAATGGGCTGTTTTTCCCAGGAGAGGTCAATGAGCCACGATATTCGCGGATCTGCTCTGGAGTCAGTTCATCAACGTATGCCAGACCTTTATTGATCAGCTCGACGGCATAGTCGAACAGCTGATCGAAATAGTTAGAGGAATAACGCACGTCGCCTGACCAATGAAAACCTAGCCACTCGACATCTTGCTTAATTGATTCTACGTATTCGATGTCTTCTTTTACCGGGTTTGTATCATCGAAACGCAGGTTGCACTGACCTTGATAATCTTGCGCGATACCAAAGTTCAGGCAGATGGATTTTGCATGACCGATATGCAGATAGCCGTTTGGCTCTGGCGGGAAACGGGTGCAAATGCTGTTGTGCTTACCATTGGCCAAATCTTCATCAATAATCTGGCGAATAAAGTTTGTTGGGCGGGCTTCAGCCTCACTCATCGCGGGTTCCTCAGTGCAAAAACTTTTGTTATCGGCACATGATCTAATAAGCAGGCGTTGGAAACAACCTTTAGTTGCATAAATAAGGAGGGGTTACCAGCGGGTGATTAACAAAAGAGGTTATATGAGCGGCCATAAAAAAGCGGCCGGAGAAAAACTCTCCAGCCGCTAAAGGCACAATCTATGACTCAGGAGCGATTATTTGCCTTTAATTTCGTACAGAGGCGTTTGCCCTGCAACAACTGAACCTTGCGCCTGAATAACCAGACCGCTGTAGTCGTCGATGTTGCTGCAAACGACTGGGCTAATCATGGAGCGGGCATTCGCGTTCAGGAAATCTAGATCCATTTCCAGAATTGGCTGGCCTGCAACCACTTCAGCACCCTCTTCTACCAGACGAGTAAAGCCCTGGCCGTTCAATGCGACGGTATCAATGCCCATATGGACAACGATCTCAGCACCTTTTTCGGTTTCAAGACAGAACGCATGGTTGGTATTAAAGATTTTTACGATAGTACCCGCAGCTGGCGCGACAACTGTTTTGTCAGTTGGCTTAACAGCAACACCATCACCTACCGCTTTGCTGGCAAAAGCTTCATCAGGAACCTGCTCAAGTGCGACTACATCACCCGTTACTGGTGAAACCAGTGCGGCGATGGTAACTGCATTTGGCACAGCCTGTGGTTTTGCAGCAGCGGCAACTGGCGCAGCTGCTGTGCTAACAGGTGCTGCGGCAACATCGCCTACTGTTTTCATTGCGTTAGCAATTTTCTCAGCAACAAAACCTACGATGATTTGCACGCTCGTTTTGTTCAGACGGATAACACCGGTAGCACCCAGGCGTTTAGCCAGAGATTCATTAACCAGCGAAGAGTCCTTCACGTTTAAACGCAGACGAGTGATACAAGCATCAATACCCGTCAGGTTAGCTGAACCACCTACCGCTGCGATGTACTGACGAGCCAGCTCAGAAACATCTTGTTTAGTATTGGCGCTAACATTCACGTCCTGACCATCAGTTTCATCACCTGCAACCGCCAGTTCACGACCTGGAGTCAACAGATTGAATTTGGTGATAGTGAAACGGAACACAACGTAGTAAATCACGAAGAACACAAGGCCTTGCGGGATCAGCATCCACCAGTGAGTTGCCAGTGGGTTACGGGAAGACAGCACCATATCCACCAGACCTGCGCTGAAACCGAAACCTGCAATCCAATGCATACTTGCCGCGATGAAGACAGAGATACCGGTCAACACTGCGTGGATCAGATACAGTACTGGAGCAACGAACATGAAGGAGAATTCCAACGGTTCGGTGATACCAGTAAAGAAGGCAGCAAACGCACCCGCCATCATAATACCCAATACTTTGGCTTTATTTTCAGGACGCGCGCAATGGTAGATTGCAAGTGCAGCACCTGGCAGGCCGAACATCATGATTGGGAAGAAACCAGCCTGATAACGACCAGTAATACCCACGATACCTGTACCTTCAGCGATAGATTTAGCACCGCCAAGGAACTTAGGAATGTCGTTGATACCCGCAACGTCGAACCAGAATACTGAGTTCAGAGCATGATGAAGACCGACTGGAATCAGCAAACGGTTGAAGAATGCGTAAACACCAGCACCAATCGAGCCCATTTTCTGGATGTGTTCACCGAAGTTCACCAGACCACTAAATACGATTGGCCAGATAAACATCATGATGAATGCCACAGCGATCATCACAAAGGATGTGATAATCGGCACAAGACGGCGTCCGCTAAAGAAGGACAACGCTTTCGGCAGCTCGACGCTGCTGAAACGGTTGTACAGCTCTGCGGAAATAATCCCGACCAGAATGCCCACAAATTGGTTTTGAATTTTAGAGAACGCGAATGGAACCTGATCCAGCGGAATATGCTTGATCATAGAAACAGCCGCTGGCGAGCAAAGCGTTGTTAATACCAGGAAACCGACAAAGCCGGTTAGTGCTGCAGCACCATCTTTATCTTTGGACATACCGTAAGCCACACCAATGGCAAACAGCACCCCCATATTATCAATAATTGCAGCACCAGATTTGATGAACAACGCAGCTAATGCGCTATCACCACCCCAGCTAACCGGGTCAATCCAGTAACCAACACCCATTAATATGGCTGCGGCTGGTAGCGTGGCTACCGGCACCATCAGCGCGCGGCCAACCTTTTGCATATAACCTAGAATACTCACGTTAATTCCCCCTATGAGACCCCGTTAAGGCTCGTTCAAAGCAGTTTTATTATTGTTTAACAAACCTTGAAAGCATGACGATGATTCGCCAACTTTATGAGTGTGTGAAAAATTAATTCGTATCGCAAATTAAACACCCTTTTTTTGTGATTAAAATCACCAAATATTGTTATTCACCTCCCCTGAGACTGGCTATCGACTAAAACTTATTTTATCATCCAAAAAATCAAGGCGGATTGATCCCGTATTGGCCAACCTAAAACTGGTTTACCCTTAAAGGGTTCGGACAATCAATCTGGCTACATCTGTTTTCTATTAACTTATGAGGTGAATGATGAGACTGATTCCCCTGGCTACCCCAGCGCAAGTTGGCAAATGGGCAGCACGCCATATCGTTAAGCGTATCAATGCGTTTAACCCGACAGCAGACCGTCCTTTCGTGCTGGGCCTGCCAACTGGTGGTACTCCTCTGGAAGCGTATAAAGCGCTGGTAGAGATGCACAAAGCGGGCCAGGTTAGCTTTAAAAACGTCGTCACCTTTAATATGGATGAATACGTTGGCCTGCCTAAAGAGCATCCGGAAAGCTATCATACTTTTATGCATCGTAATTTCTTTGATCACGTTGATATCTCACCAGAAAATATCAATCTGCTGAATGGCAACGCCGAAGATGTTGACGCAGAGTGCCGCCGCTACGAAGAAAAAATTCGTTCATATGGCAAAATTCACCTGTTTATGGGTGGCGTGGGCAACGACGGTCACATCGCGTTCAACGAACCAGCATCTTCCCTGGCATCTCGTACTCGTATCAAAACACTGACTCATGACACTCGTGTAGCCAACTCCCGTTTCTTCGATGGCGATGTTTCTCAAGTTCCTAAATTTGCGCTGACCGTTGGCGTGGGCACTTTGCTTGATGCAGAAGAAGTAATGATTCTGGTTATCGGTCATTTGAAAGCGCAAGCTCTGCAAGCGGCTGTTGAAGGGAACGTGAATCACATGTGGACCATTAGCTGTCTGCAACTGCATCCAAAAGCAGTCGTTGTGTGTGATGAACCATCCACAATGGAACTCAAAGTGAAGACGCTGAAGTACTTCAATGAGCTCGAAGCTGAAAATATCAAAGGTCTTTAAGCATTAATTTTTACCGGGGGTAACTATGTTTGCATTAACTCACGGTCGGATTTATACCGGCCATGAAATTCTTGATGATCACGCGGTTATTATCGCGGACGGCCTGATTGAACGCGTTTGCCCGCGATCAGATCTCCCTACGGGTATTGAGACTCGTGATGTGGGCGGTGCAATCATCGCCCCCGGTTTTATTGATGTGCAGCTTAACGGTTGTGGTGGCGTACAGTTCAACGATTCCGCTGACGCGGTGACTGTTGAAACGCTGGAAATCATGCAGAAAGCCAATGAACGCTCTGGCTGCACCAGCTACTTACCGACGCTTATCACCAGCAGCGATGAGCTGATGAAGCAAGGCGTGAAAGTGATGCGCGAATACCTGGCGAAGTATCAGCACCAGGCGCTCGGTCTGCACCTTGAAGGCCCATGGCTGAACATGGTGAAAAAAGGAACTCACAATCCGAGTTTCGTGCGTAAACCTGATGCTGAACTGGTCGATTTCCTGTGTCAAAACGCAGATGTGATCACCAAAGTTACTCTGGCACCAGAAATGGTTGAGCCAGAAGTGATTAGCAAACTGGTTGCTTCCGGCATTATCGTGTCTGCCGGGCACTCCAATGCCACGGCAAAAGAAGCCAAAAGAGGCTTCCGCGCAGGTATTACCTTCGCAACACACCTTTTCAACGCGATGCCATACATCACTGGCCGTGAACCGGGTCTTGCGGGTGCAATTTTTGATGAGCCAGATGTTTACTGCGGTATCATTGCCGATGGTTTACATGTGGACTATGCCAATATTCGTACTGCGAAGAAGGTCAAGGGCGATAAACTCTGCCTGGTCACCGATGCAACCGCTCCGGCGGGCGCAAATATCGATGAGTTCATTTTCGCAGGAAAAACAATATACTACCGTGACGGTTTATGTGTAGATGAGAACGGCACGCTGAGCGGTTCCGCCCTGACAATGATTGAAGGGGTGCGTAATCTGGTCGAGCATGCTGGCATCGCATTAGACGAAGTCTTGCGTATGGCTACCCTCTACCCTGCCCGTGCAATGGGTGTAGAACCGCAATTAGGTACTATTGAAGCAGGAAAAGTCGCCAACCTGACGACCTTCACCCGCGATTTTAAAATCACCAAGACCTTTGTTAATGGTAACGAGGTCGTAACTGAGTAATTAAGGCATGACGACTGGCGGACAAGCTCAAATTGGTAATGTCGATCTGGTAAAACAGCTGAATAGCGCGGCGGTATATCGCCTGATTGACCAACATGGGCCAATCTCTCGCATTCAGATTGCCGAACAGAGCCAGCTAGCTCCTGCCAGCGTCACGAAAATTACTCGCCAGCTTATTGAGCGCGGACTGATCAAAGAAGTCGATCAGCAGGCTTCCACCGGAGGCCGCCGCGCTATCTCAATTATCACTGAAACCCGCAATTTCAATGCAATTGGTGTGCGACTTGGCCGCCATGACGCAACGATAACTCTGTTTGATCTGAGCGCTAAACCGCTTGCCGAAGAACATTACGCCCTTCCTGAACGTACACAGGAAACGCTTGAGCACGCTTTGCTCAATGCTATCGAACAGTTTATCGAACAAAACCTGCGCAAAATACGCGAGCTGATTGCTATCTCCGTGATCCTGCCAGGTCTTGTCGATCCGGAAAGTGGCGTTATTCGATACATGCCGCATATCCAGGTCAATAACTGGTCGTTGGTCGACAGCCTCGAAAAACGCTTCAAAGTCACCTGCTATGTCGGGCACGATATTCGTAGCCTGGCGCTTGCCGAGCACTACTTTGGTGCAACCCACGATTGCGATGACTCCATTTTGGTGCGTGTGCACCGCGGTACTGGTGCGGGTATTCTTTCTAACGGGCGTATTTTTATCGGGCGCAACGGTAACGTAGGCGAAATTGGTCATATTCAGGTCGACCCGTTAGGCGAACGTTGCCATTGCGGAAACTTTGGCTGCCTTGAAACAATTGCCGCCAATGCTGCTATCGAACATCGCGTTCGCCATTTGCTTGAACAGGGTTATAACAGCCGCCTGACACTTGAAGACTGCGGCATTACCGCTATCTGCAAAGCGGCAAATAAAGGCGATGCGCTGGCCTGCGAAGTGATTGAACATGTTGGTCGCCATTTAGGGAAAGCGATTGCCATCGCAATTAATCTGTTTAATCCGCAAAAAGTTGTCATTGCTGGGGAGATTATTGAAGCCGAAAAAGTGCTTCTTCCCGCCATTGAAGGCTGCATCAATACGCAGGTTCTTAAAGCGTTCCGCAAAAACCTGCCAGTGGTGTGCTCGAAATTGGATGACCGTTCCGCGATTGGCGCGTTTGCTCTGGTAAAACGCTCAATGTTAAATGGCGTGCTGCTTCAGCGTTTGCTGGAAAGTTAGTCCAGCCGCCCTCCTTTTTACGCTATAGTTACGCCTTCCTTTCAGGTGAGCCCGAGTAGTCGATGACCATTCAGAATGTAATTTGTGATATTGACGGCGTGCTGATGCACGACAACGTCGCCGTACCAGGCGCTAATGAATTCCTGGCCCGCATCATGGAAAAGGGGATGCCACTGGTTCTGCTGACTAACTATCCGTCGCAAACCGGCCAGGATCTGGCAAACCGCTTTGCTTCCGCAGGTATTGATGTTCCTGATAGCGTCTTTTATACCTCAGCGATGGCAACCGCCGATTTCCTGCGTCGCCAGGAAGGGAAAAAAGCCTACGTTGTGGGTGAAGGTGCATTAATCCACGAACTGTATAAAGCAGGTTTCACGATAACTGATATCAACCCTGATTTTGTTATCGTCGGCGAAACGCGCTCCTTTAACTGGGAAATGATGCATAAAGCCGCCTATTTCGTGGCAAACGGTGCGCGCTTTATTGCCACCAACCCGGATACCCATGGCCGTGGCTATTATCCGGCGTGCGGTGCACTCTGCGCGGGCATCGAGAAAATTTCCGGTCGCAAACCGTTTGTCGTGGGCAAGCCTAGTCCATGGATCATCCGTGCCGCACTTAATAAGATGCAGGCTCATTCCGAGCACACGGTAATTGTTGGTGATAACCTGCGTACCGATATTCTCGCCGGATTCCAGGCTGGTTTAGAAACGATTTTGGTCCTGTCCGGGGTTTCAACCTTAAACGACATCGATGCTATGCCGTTCCGGCCTTCATGGATTTATCCTTCAGTCGCTGAAGTCGATATCATTTAAAGTGTCATTCGCCTGGTTTTTACCGGGCGTATTACCGATTCAACACTCTTTTTTCCTTTCACTGAATGCCAACCAGGCGATTTTGATAAAAATTGCCGATCCACTAATTATTCCGCTTATTTCCTCATCATTTTTCAGTAATCA
>DASXXQ010000096.1:0-12099 GCA_036502985.1 Buttiauxella sp. | reverse complement strand
GAGTTAATTGTCCGCTGTGCCATGATGCGCAAAGAAAGCCGGGGTCTGCACTATACGCTGGACTACCCGGATTTGGCTGAAGACTCCGGGCCAAGTATTCTTTCACCGCTTTACATAAACAAATAGAAATCCTGGGTCAGGCTGCAGTAGCCTTCAGAATATTGTTGGTCTGGCCCGCGAATCGTTAAACGTTCGGTAAAATACTCTCCATCTGTTGGCGACAACGCCAACATCACGCGGTGCGGCAGACGAGTTTCGTTATCAGAAATATCAGTCCTGTAACGCACAAACCAGCCCTGCGATTTTGCCAGTTCGGTAAAAGCCGTTCCTGCCGTTTCAGGCATGATCACACAGAAAAAACCATCTTCCGTGATTAACTGCGTTGCGCTATTTAACAGCGCGCTATGGTCCAGGGTCGTGGTATAGCGAGCCTGCGCACGTTCAGGTGAAGCGCAATTGCTCCCCTGTTCAAAGAACGGCGGATTGCTGACGATCAGTGAGTAACGCTGCGTAGCTTGCTGAGCCCATTCGCGGATATCCGCACAATGGACCGTGATGCGCGACGCCCACTGGCAGCCCTTTGCGTTTTCTGTTGCTTGTTCAGCTGCAACAGGATCAAGTTCCACCGCATCAATTTTGACATTTTCAGGCGTACGTTGTGCAAGCATCAGCGCCAGCAAACCACTTCCTGTTCCGATATCCAGTACACTTGTCACATTAGCAACAGGCACCCACGCACCCAGCAGCGTGCCATCAGTACCGACTTTCATTGCGCATCGATCGTGCGCTACAAAGAATTGTTTAAAGGTGAATCCATCACGACGCAATACTGCTTTTTGCCTGCACATCTTAGCTACCCTGTAGAGAAACTGGTGTAGCATAGGGGAAACTCGCTATCAGTAAAAGCGCCAGTTACCCACACAAACAGATGAAGATCGCAGCCATAACGTCTATAATCGGCGCCCTACATAGAGGAAGACCATGACTGTAACCACTTTTTCCGAACTGGAACTTGACGAGAGCCTGTTGCTCGCGCTCCAGGACAAGGGCTTTACCCGCCCGACAGCTATTCAGGCTGCCGCCATTCCACCTGCACTTGAAGGGCGTGATGTCCTCGGTTCCGCTCCTACCGGTACCGGTAAAACAGCCGCTTATTTGCTGCCTGTGTTACAGCATTTGGTCGATTTCCCGCGTAAGAAATCTGGCCCACCACGTATTTTGATCGTCACGCCAACGCGTGAACTGGCAATGCAAGTGGCCGATCACGCTCGTGAACTGGCAAAACATACCCATCTTGATATCGCAACCATCACAGGTGGCGTGGCTTATATGAACCACGCGGAAGTGTTCAGCGAGAACCAGGATATTGTTGTTGCAACGACGGGTCGCCTGCTGCAATACATCAAAGAAGAGAACTTTGATTGCCGAGCAGTAGAGACACTGATTCTTGATGAAGCCGATCGCATGTTGGATCTGGGCTTTGCGCAGGATATCGAAACCATTGCTGCTGAAACTCGCTGGCGCAAACAAACCATGCTGTTCTCCGCGACGCTTGAAGGCGACGCTATCAAGAATTTCGCCGAGCGTTTGTTAGAAGATCCGGTTGAGGTTTCTGCAACGTCCTCAACACGCGAGCGCAAGAAAATCCACCAGTGGTACTACCGCGCAGACAATATTGAGCATAAAACTGCACTGCTTGTGCATTTGCTGAAACAGCCAGACACCACACGTTCGATTGTCTTTGTGCGTAAACGCGATCGTGTACATGAGTTGGTTGCCTGGCTGCGTGAAGCGGGTATCAATACCTGCTATCTCGAAGGCGAAATGGTGCAGATGAAGCGTACCGAAGCTATCAAGCGTTTGACTGATGGCCGCGTGAATGTGCTGATTGCGACCGATGTTGCTGCTCGTGGTATCGATATTCCAGAAGTGAGCCATGTGTTCAACTTCGACATGCCGCGTACCGCTGATACCTATCTTCACCGTATCGGGCGTACAGGCCGTGCTGGCCTCAAAGGTACCGCTATTTCACTGGTTGAAGCGCATGACCATTTGCTGCTTGGCAAAGTCACTCGCTACATGAAAGAGCCAATGAAATCGCGCGTAATTGATGAGCTGCGCCCAACGACGCGTGCACCTAGTGAGAAACTCACCGGCAAGCCGTCGAAAAAAGTGCTCGCTAAGCGCGAAGAGAAGAAAAAAGACGATAAAGAAAAACCGCGTGTGAAAGTCCGTCTGCGCGATAAAAAGAATGTCGGTAAACGCCGTAAACCAAGCAGTGCCAAAACCGAATCAGCTGAATAATTCATCAGCGAATATAATAACCGCCTCAAATGAGGCGGTTTTTTTACGTCCTGACATTGAGTTTTAACCGTTTCATAACAGGTACTGAATCAAACCCATAAAAAAAGCCGGTACAACTGTAACCGGCTTTTAAAATACTTTATAAATTACAGGCTTGCTGTGAAAGTACGAGCAATTACGTCACGTTGTTGTTCTGGAGTCAGTGAGTTGAAACGTACTGCGTAACCAGAGACACGAATAGTCAGCTGCGGGTATTTTTCTGGGTGCTTAACAGCTTCTTCCAGAGTTTCACGACGCAGAACGTTCACGTTCAAGTGCTGACCACCTTCCACACGAACTTCAGGCTTTGCTTCAACTGGGATTTCACGATATTCGAACTCACCCAATTTGCTGACTTCTACAACTTCGTCTTCGGCAAAACCTGCTTTAGCGCAAACACAACGCGCTTCGCCTTTCTCGCTGTCCAGCAACCAGATAGAGTTCAGCAGTGAATCATTTGCAGCTTTAGTAATTTGGATACCAGTAATCATTTTATTTCTCCCTATGGGCTAATTTTGTTGATTCTTTTTCGGGCCATAAACTGGCTCATTGGTAAAACCATTGTTGCGTTACTGATCTTTATACTAGCCAAACCCGCGCCAAACTTTGATTTAAATCAATTAAATCCATGCATCTAATGTGGCTATCATATCATTTATTTGTTTTACATCAACTTAGCCAGCGCCGATGAAATTAAAAATTATGTAAATTTTCAACTTTTTTTAGGTTCTAGCATCGTCTGTCCCTCATCGATTTTATTTAGAAGAAAGAAGCCGTTAAGCTATTACCATTCTGAATCGCAGGAGAGCGAGATGACTACCCACCTCACCTGGCACGACGTGCTGGCGCAAGAAAAGCAACAACCCTATTTCACCAATACGCTGGCAACTGTTGCTGAGCGACGAGCGGCAGGGGTCACGGTTTATCCTCCACAGAAAGATGTATTCAATGCTTTCAGGTTTACTGAGCTAGGTGATGTCAAAGTGGTGATCCTCGGGCAAGACCCCTATCACGGGCCAGGGCAAGCACACGGGTTGGCTTTTTCTGTTTTACCCGGCATCGCCGTTCCCCCTTCATTAGCCAATATGTACAAAGAGTTGCAGAGTGATATTGATGGTTTCGAGCGGCCAAAACACGGTTATCTGGAAAGCTGGGCACACCAGGGCGTGCTATTGCTCAACACCGTGCTTACGGTTGAAGCCGGCAAGGCGCACTCCCATGCAAAGTTAGGCTGGGAAACCTTTACGGATAAAGTGATAGCGCTGATAAATGAGCACTGCGAAGGGGTAGTCTTTTTACTGTGGGGTTCTCATGCGCAGAAGAAAGGCAGTTTTATTGATCGGCAACGTCATTATGTTTTGCAAGCACCTCACCCTTCGCCCCTGTCTGCGCATCGAGGTTTCCTGGGCTGTGGTCACTTTTCAAAAACCAATCAATATCTGACGGAGCACAATCAACCTGCGATTGACTGGACGCCAGTGTTACCTGAATAAAAGAGACAAAAAAGCCAGCTTTCGCTGGCTTTTTAACACTGTCACTAACAAAGTATTACGCTTTGTTTTGACGCCACCATTCAGCCAACAACACACCGGTTGCAACTGATACGTTAAGGCTTTCTACATTGCCGGTACCATCAATTGCAACGCTCATATCAGCATTGTCAAAGATAGCATCGGAAACACCTTCACGTTCCTGCCCTAACACCAGAACCATTTTCTTAGGCAGCTCAGCTTTGAAAAGCGGAGTCCCTTTATGGCTTGATGTGGTGACAATGGTGTAGCCTGCTTTGCGGAATTGTTCCAGACCTTCATTGAACGTCTCGCCGCTGATAGCTTCAACATGCTCCGCACCGCCTTCAGCAGTACGAACCGCAGCACCAGACTCCAGCATTGCTGCATCTTCCACCAGCAACCCTTTCACACCGAAGTGCGCGCAGCTGCGCATAATGCCGCCGAGGTTATGCGGATTACCTACGTTTTCCAGCGCCAGTACACAATCTTCTTCACCCGCTTTAGATAGCCAGCTTTGAACAGTAATACCGCGACGCTTTTTGATGATGAAGCAAACGCCACCGTGGTGTTCAGTACCCGATGCTTTGACAAGCTCAGCATCGTCAACCACATGGTAGGCTTTACGGTTTGCAGCCATCCAACGCAATGCTTCCTTGAAACGCGGGGTTACGCTTTGGACAAACCAGCCGCGAACGATGCAATCAGGACGGCTCTGGAACAGTGCCTGACAAGCATTTTCACCGTAAACACGTGTTTCTTCCGCACGCTGGCGGCGAATCACTTCAGGGTCAACAATGGGCCTACCGTTGGCACCCATTTGTTCGCCTGCTTCAGCCGCTTCTTCTCTCGGCGGACGAGAAACCGTACGCCATGGGTTATCACCGCGATCTTCACGATCGTCGCTACGATTCCGATCGCGCCCGGCGCCAGGTTTATCATCGCGACGTGGACCACGACGGCCCTCACCACGTGACGGTGCCGCCGGACGCCCACCACCTTTACCTGTGCGCGGGTTTTGGCTGCGTTTTTCGCTGTCATCGTCACCGCGGACATACATCACTTTGACCTTGCCGCTTTTACCTTTAAATTCGTCGTTCATTCTTCTCTCCACCTGGCTGAGCGCGTGGAGCGCAGATTACCCGATGTGGCACTGGTTAGCCATTAACTTTGGTCAAAAGCCAATAACTATTATATCCATCGAATAAATCACTTTGCTGGTGCTCGACTAATCGTTGATAATATTTAACATATAAGAAACATCATCTAAAATTTTTGCCATTTTCGGACAACACTTCCTTTAGAGGTTAGTTATGAATACCGTTTGTGCCGCCTGCCAGGCGATTAATCGCATTCCCGATGAGCGTATTGATGACGGTGCCAAATGCGGCCGTTGCGGTCATCAGCTGTTTGATGGTGAAGTGATTAATGCCACCAGCGAAACCCTGGATAAATTACTGCAGGACGATTTGCCTGTAGTTGTAGATTTCTGGGCTCCATGGTGTGGCCCATGTGTCAACTTTGCGCCGATTTTTGAAGATGTGGCGGAAGAACGCAGTGGCAAAGTGCGATTTGTTAAGGTCAATACAGAAGCCGAACCCGCACTCAGCGCACGTTTTCGTATCCGCAGCATTCCGACCATTATGGTGTTCAAAAAAGGTGAAATGGTCGACATGTTGAATGGCGCTATGCCAAAAGCGCCATTTGATAGCTGGCTGAACGAAAATATCTAAGTCTACGGGTACAGTTTATCGTACCCGTTCGGTTCATCTACGTTAGAATGGCGTTTTTAAACTTGTTTATCTGATGACTGAAAACGCCGTCCTACGTCTTCGTGCCGAACGCCTGGCGCGCGCTACACGCCCCTTCCTTGCCCGAGGTAATCGCATTCGCCGCTGCCAGCGCTGCTTGCTGCCGCTGAAACAATGTCTGTGCGAAACCCTAAAACCCCAGATAGCGCGAAGCCGTTTCTGTTTAGTCATGTTCGATACCGAGCCGATGAAACCCAGCAATACTGGAAGGCTGATCGCAGATATTTTGCCAGACACAGAGGCGTTCCAATGGTCGCGCACTGAGCCACCACAGGCGCTACTCGATTTAGTCAGCTCTACGGATTATCAGCCGATGGTGGTATTCCCTGCTTCTTACGCAAGTGTTGGTAGAGAAGTGCTGACTACACCACCAAAAAGTGGGAAGCCACCGCTCTTTATCATGCTGGATGGCACCTGGACAGAAGCCCGCAAAATGTTCCGCAAAAGCCCTTATCTTGATCAACTTCCTGTGATTTCAGTAGATTTGAGCATTGTCTCAGCCTACCGGCTTCGCGAAGCGCATGCTGACGGGCAATATTGCACCGCAGAAGTCGCCGCAGCACTACTTGGACTGGCTGATGATGAACATGCCGCAATTGGGCTGACTGAACATTTCACGCTATTTCGTGAACGATATCTGGCAGGCAAACCCCATCATCAGTCCAGCATCACAGCAACAGAGTCAGAAAGCGTTTAAACTCACTGAGTTAATTCTCAGGGGGAGAGCTATGAGTCAACGTGGGCTGGAGGCGCTGCTGCGCCCTAAATCAATCGCTGTGATCGGGGCTTCCGCAAAGACAGATCGCGCAGGCTATTTAATGATGCGCAACCTGCTGGCTGGCGGTTTTAACGGGCCTGTCATGCCGGTGACCCCCAGTCATAAAGCGGTATGTGGCGTTCTTGCCTGGCCTGATATCGCAAGTCTCCCCTTCCCACCCGATCTCGCCATCATTTGTACTCACTCAAAGCGAAACCTCGAATTATTGCAATTACTGGGTGAGAAAGGCTGTAAAGCCTGCATTATTCTCTCGGCTCCACCAGAACAGTTACCAGAATTACTGGCAACGGCCACCCAATGGCAGATGCGTTTGCTTGGACCAAATAGCCTTGGTTTGCTTGCCCCCTGGCAAGGTCTTAATGCAAGTTTCTCCCCCGTCCCGATTCAAAAAGGCAAACTGGCCTTTATTTCGCAATCAGCCGCTGTCTCTAACACGATTCTGGATTGGGCCCAACAGCGTGAAATGGGCTTCTCATGGTTTATCGCTCTGGGAGACAGTCTTGATATCGATGTTGATGAACTACTGGATTATTTGGCACGAGATACCAAAACCAGCGCTATTTTGCTTTACCTCGAACATTTGAGCGATGCACGACGCTTTGTTTCAGCAGCCCGCAGTGCATCGCGTAACAAACCGATTCTGGTGATTAAAAGTGGCCGTAGTGCTAAAGCACAGGAATTACTTAAGACACATATCGGGCTTGATGCTGCGTGGGATGCTGCTATTCAGCGAGCGGGCTTATTACGTGTTCAGGATACACACGAATTGTTCTCGGCAGTAGAAACGTTAAGCCATATGCGACCGCTGCGCGGCGAACGCTTAATGATTGTTAGCAACGGTGCGGCACCTGCTGCACTGGCCCTGGATGAGCTATGGCTGCGTAACGGAAAACTGGCGAAGCTGAATGAGGAAATACTCAACAGGTTAATGGGGGCGTTACCAGTAAGTGTCGAAAGTGGCAATCCATTAGATCTTCGTGATGATGCCACACCTGAGCACTACCTACGGGCCGTCGAAACGCTGCTCGATAGCCAGGACTTTGATGCGTTAATGATCATTCACGCCCCGAGTGCGGCAGCCCCCGGAACTGAAAGTGCCAACGCAATAATCGAATTAATACGCCGACACCCGCGTGGTAAATACGTCACGTTAATTACCAACTGGTGCGGTGAGTTTTCCTCACAGGAGGCCAGGCGGCTGTTCAGCGATGCGGGAATACCAACTTATCGCACGCCTGAAGGTGCGGTCACAGCATTTATGCATATGGTGGAATATCGCCGCAATCAGAAGCAATTACGTGAAACCCCTGCATTGCCAGCTAACCTGAAGGCCAATGCCAGTGAAGCACATCATCTTCTCCAGCAAGCATTAAATGAAGGAGCCTCTTCGCTCGATACTCATGAGGTGCGGCCGATTTTACAGGCCTACGGGCTCAATACTTTACCCACCTGGATTGCGGGTGACAGTGCAGAAGCGGTACATATTGCTGAGCAGATTGGTTATCCCGTGGCACTGAAATTGCGCTCTCCTGACATTCCTCATAAATCAGAGGTTCAGGGGGTAATGCTATATCTGAGGACGGCAACTGAAGTTCAGCAAGCCGCTGATGCTATTATTGATCGCGTAAAAATGGCATGGCCACAGGCACGTATTCACGGGCTATTGGTTCAAAGTATGGCTAACCGTGCCGGCGCTCAGGAATTACGAATCGTTGTTGAACATGATCCCGTGTTCGGCCCTCTGATCATGTTAGGAGAAGGGGGTGTTGAATGGCGTCCTGACCAGCAGGCTGTTGTAGCATTACCGCCACTCAATATGAATCTTGCCCGATATCTGGTCATTCAAGCGATAAAAAGCGGCAAAATTCGTGGCCGAAGCGCTTTGCGCCCGTTAGATGTTCCCGGCATTAGCCAGATTCTGGTTCAGGTTTCCAACTTGATTGTTGATTGCCCTGAAATCCGTCGTCTGGATATTCATCCTCTGCTGGCTTCGGGTAATGAGTTCACCCTGCTGGATGTCACTTTGCTGCTCGAAAAATTCGAGGGCGACGCAGAAGCTCGTCTGGCAATCCGTCCTTATCCTTATCAGCTTGAAGAGAGCGTGACACTCAAGAATGGCGAACAATGTCTGTTCCGCCCGATCCTTCCGGAAGATGAACCTCTGTTACAACAGTTTATTTCGTTGGTTACCAAAGAGGATCTTTACTATCGCTATTTCAGTGAGATCAACGAATTTACCCACGAAGATTTAGCCAATATGACCCAGATCGACTACGATCGAGAAATGGCGTTTGTCGCTGTTCGACAACATAATGGCAATAGCGAGATAATCGGCGTCACGCGTGCTATCTCAGATCCCGATAACATTGATGCCGAGTTTGCCGTGCTTGTCCGTTCTGATCTGAAAGGGCTGGGATTGGGGCGTCGCCTGCTAGAAAAACTTATTGCCTATACGGGTGAACATGGGCTTCAAAGACTGAATGGTATTACGATGCCGAACAACCGCGGCATGGTATCCCTGGCACGGAAACTCGGATTTGATGTCGATATCCAGTTGGAAGATGGCATCGTGAGTCTGACTTTATCATTGATATAAAATATAGATTCGTGAGTAAGGTACTGGAAAACTTAATCACTTTGCAGGTCAGTAGTGGTATTATCAGCAAGTTCTGACGTCTGGATTTTGCAGAAGGCCCTCCAATGAAAAGAGAAGATACGCACTGTGATGTTGTCTAAATTTAAACGTAATAAACATCAACAACACCTTGCTCAATTGCCGAAGCTTTCTCAGTCAGTTGATGATGTAAAGACCCTTTTCTCTCCTGCGGATTTGCGTGAAGTCCTGCTGCAAAAAATTGCTGGCGCAACTCACCGTATCTGTATTGCTGCATTGTATCTTGAGCAAGATGATGCAGGCAAAGCGGTGTTAACAGCGCTCTATCAGGCAAAACAGCAGCGTCCGGAAATTGAAGTGACAGTATTGGTAGATTGGCATCGTGCTCAACGAGGCCGCATCGGTGCTGCTGCAACGAATACTAACGCCGACTGGTATCATCGTATGACCGAGGAATATCCCGGTGTAGAAATTCCAGTGTATGGCGTGCCGGTGAATACCCGTGAAGCGCTGGGCGTGTTGCACTTCAAAGGCTTTATTGTCGATGATTGTGTGATTTATAGCGGTGCCAGCATCAACGATGTTTACCTGCATCAGCACGATAAGTATCGTTATGACCGTTATCACGTCATCTGTAATTCGCAGTTATCCGACGTTATGTACAACTGGATGCACGAAAACCTGGTGGGAGGCCGTGCGGTACATCGGTTAGACAGGCAACACAGACCCAAAAGCCCAGAGATTAAAAATGATATCCGTTTGTTCCGGCAGGAACTGCGTGATGCCAGCTTCCATTTCCAGGGAAATGCCGATAACGAGCAGCTTGCCGTTACGCCTCTGGTCGGATTGGGTAAAACGAGTCTGCTGAATAAAACCATCTACCATTTGATGCCGTGTACCGAGCGTAAATTGGTTATCTGCACACCTTATTTCAACCTGCCTGCCGTGCTGGTGCGAAACATTATTCAGCTGTTACGCGAAGGGAAACAAGTCGAAATTATTGTGGGTGATAAAACTGCGAATGATTTTTATATTCCAGAAGATCAGCCATTTAAGATTATCGGTGCGTTGCCTTATCTTTATGAAATCAACCTTCGCCGTTTTTTGAGCCGCTTACAATATTACGTAAACAGCGGGCAGTTAATCGTTCGTCTGTGGAAAGACGACGATAACAGCTACCACCTGAAAGGCATGTGGGTCGATGAAGAGTGGATGCTGTTGACGGGTAATAACCTGAACCCAAGAGCATGGCGACTGGATCTGGAGAATGCGATCCTCATTCATGATCCTAAACAAGAGCTGACCGAACAGCGTGATCACGAACTAGATTTGATTCGCACTCATACCACTGTTGTTCAACATTATCGTGATTTGCAGAGTATTGCGGAATATCCCGTGAAAGTGCGAAAACTCATTCGCCGTTTGCGCCGTATTCGTATAGATCGTTTGATAAGTCGTATTCTGTAGTTCATCACTGTACTGAAAGCCCTGCTTGCAGGGCTTTTTTATAGCCGGAGAATAATGAATGCTGCGTCTTTTATTCCCCTCACTCTTTCTTCTCAGTGGTTGCAGCCATATGTCTCAAGACCAATGGTATGGCCAGGACAAAGCCCAGCACTTTATTGCATCAGCTATTTTATCTGCGGCGGGTAATGAGTATGGCCGACATCAGGGCTGCAGTGATTCCCGGAGTGCAAATTTTGGTTTCTTATTTTCGGTAAGCCTTGGTGCGACAAAAGAGCTCTGGGATAGCCGCCAGGCTGGAAGTGGGTGGAGCTGGAAAGATTTCACATGGGATGTAGCCGGTGCCGCCACCGGCTATGCAGTATGGCAATTAGCTAACGATTAAAGTTTGATTCCCTTCCCTTTGCGATGCAACAACAGCGACACCAGGAATGCCAAAGCGCCCATGCCGGAGACATACCAGAAAAATGCAGTCTCCATTCCAATAGATTTCAGTGAGAGCGCAACATATTCGGCTGAACCTCCAAATAGTGCATTTGCCACCGCATAAGACAGGCCGACACCTAATGCACGAACCTCGGGTGGGAACATCTCAGCTTTCAAAATCCCACTAATAGAAGTGTAAAAACTGACAATCAGCATAGCTAATATAACCAAACCGAATGCTGCATAAGGGGTATTCACATTTTGCAAGGCGGTAAGAATTGGTACTGTCATCACCGCAGCCAATCCACCAAAGCAAAGCATAGAATTACGTCGGCCAATTTTATCCGACAGTGCGCCAAATAAAGGCTGCACCAACATGAATATAAACAATGCGAAAGTCATCAACGCGCTGGCTGTATTAGCATGCATCCCTGCGGTATTCACTAAGTACTTTTGCATATACGTTGTGAAGGTATAAAAGCTTAGCGAACCACCCGCGGTAAACCCAAGAACCATAATGAAAGCGCGACGGTGTTTCCACAGCCCACCCAGCGTTCCGGCATCCTTGTGCTTCCGGGTGGCTTTATCCGAGGTTTCATCCAGTGAGCGGCGTAAGTACAGAGCGACAACCGCCAACATAGCACCAAGCGCGAAAGGTATTCTCCAGCCCCACTCACGCAATTCTCCATCACTAAGAACTTGCTGAAGCACAACCACAACTAATAGTGCTAAAAGCTGCCCGCCAATTAACGTTACATATTGAAATGACGCATAAAAGCCTTTCCTTCCTTCTACAGCAACCTCACTCATATAAGTGGCACTGGTGCCATATTCACCACCTACAGATAATCCCTGAAATAAACGTGCTAATAAAAGTAGCGCAGGAGCCCATGTACCAATAGTGGCGTAACCGGGTAGGCAAGCAATTACCAGAGATCCGAAGCACATCATGCAAACCGAAATCAGCATTGAGTTTTTGCGACCATGTTTATCGGCAATATAGCCAAACAACCAGCCGCCGATTGGCCGCATTAAGAAACCAGCAGCAAAGACACCTGCAGTCTGTAGAAGTTGTGTTGTGCTATTTCCTGAGGGGAAAAAGATATGGGCAAAATAGAGAGAACAAAATGAATAGATGTAGAAATCAAACCACTC
>DASXXQ010000095.1:0-2181 GCA_036502985.1 Buttiauxella sp. | reverse complement strand
ACCTTGCGCAGGAACCCTTGGACTTTCGGCGACAGCGTTTCTCACGCTGTTTATCGCTACTCATGTCAGCATTCGCACTTCCGATACCTCCAGCCTGCCTCGCGGCAGACCTTCGCCGGCCTACGGAACGCTCCGCTACCGCTTCCAGAAGACAGTAATCAGTAATCAGTAATCAGAACTGCCGCGATGAAGGCCGGAGAGCATCCGGGCGATCTCCCGGTACTCGCCCTGCCAGCGCTCGGCCACGTCGGCTCCGATATAGCCGAGATCGTGGCAGTACATCGTCCACACCTGCATCTCGTCCGCCGAACCCAACGCCATCATCAGAAAGCGGCGGAACTCCGGTTTTGACTGCTGTTGCCGGCCGAACCCTTCGGCCAGGTTGGCACAGATCGATTTCGATGCCCGCCTGACCTGGTCGGCCAGCGCAAACTGCTCGATCCGCGGGAATTCGAGGCTCGCCCGATGCACCTCCAGCGATAGCCGGTAGGCCCGCCGGAACACCTCGAGATCCTCGACCCGATTGGCAAACCCGTTCATGTCCGATCCATTTCTGATTACTGATAACTGATTACTGTCTTCTGAAAACCCGCAGCTTCGGTGCGTGGCTTGAGCCCCGTTACATTTTCGGCGCGGGACAGCTAACTTAGACCAGTGAGCTATTACGCTTTCTTTAAAGGATGGCTGCTTCTAAGCCAACCTCCTGACTGTTTTAGCCTTCCCACTTCGTTTCCCACTTAGCAATATTTGGGGACCTTAGCTGGCGGTCTGGGTTGTTTCCCTCTTGACACCGGACGTTAGCACCCGATGTCTGTCTCCCGTGATTGCACTCTTCGGTATTCGGAGTTTGCTATGGCGTAGTAATCCGCAATGGACCCCACAACCATGACAGTGCTCTACCCCCGAAGGTGATACACGAGGCACTACCTAAATAGTTTTCGGAGAGAACCAGCTATTTCCAGGTTTGTTTAGCCTTTCACCCCTATCCACAGCTCATCCCCTAACTTTTCAACGTTAGTGGGTTCGGACCTCCAGTACGTGTTACCGCACCTTCATCCTGGCCATGGATAGATCACCTGGTTTCGGGTCTACACCCAGCGACTGAATCGCCCTGTTCGGACTCGCTTTCGCTACGCCTGCCCTAATCGGTTAAGCTTGCCACTGAATGTAAGTCGCTGACCCATTATACAAAAGGTACGCCGTCACCCCTTACGAGGCTCCGACTGTTTGTATGCATGCGGTTTCAGGATCTGTTTCACTCCCCTCCCGGGGTTCTTTTCGCCTTTCCCTCACGGTACTGGTTCACTATCGGTCGATCACGAGTATTTAGCCTTGGAGGATGGTCCCCCCATCTTCAGACAGGATTTCACGTGTCCCGCCCTACTTCTCGTACACCCAGTTCTTCCTCGCTGTTTTCGTCTACAGGGCTATCACCTGCTATGGCCGCACTTTCCAGAGCGTTCGACTAACAATGAAGATAAAGAGTACAGGCTGGTCCCATTTCGCTCGCCACTACTTTGGGAATCTCGGTTGATTTCTGTTCCTGCGGTTACTTAGATGTTTCAGTTCACCGCGTTCGCTTCACATGACCTATGGATTCAGTCATGGATGACCCATACGGGCCGGGTTTCCCCATTCGGATATCGGAGGATCAAAGCTCGTTTGCCAGCTCCCCTCCGCTTTTCGCAGGCTACCGCGTCCTTCATCGCCTGTGATCGCCAAGGCATCCACCACATGCACTTGTTCGCTTGACCCTATAACGGGTGTGTCTCTCGACTCACACGCTACAGGTTGAGTATTCGTGTTGCGCCGTATTCCAAAGCAATCTTTCGATCACCTTTTCATACATTGATACAATCACAACCCTGATTCACCTACTCGCACACCCATCTCTAAGTATGCTTTCGTGAATCTCTTTACTACTTCTTCCTGATTGTTAAAGAACGACAGCCGATATCGCAATCTCTGATTGCGTATCACTCTGACTGGCTCAATCGCCAATGCGTAATCCTCTGCATCACCCCTGCAGAACATTGCGCATTGAAGATTGGTGGAGGATGACGGGATCGAACCGACGACCCCCTGCTTGCATAGCAGGTGCTCTCCCAGCTGAGCTAATCCCCCAGTCATACACAGATAAATGCCATCTGCTTTCTACCCAGGGGTTTGTCAACCAGCCGC
>DASXXQ010000094.1:0-8821 GCA_036502985.1 Buttiauxella sp. | reverse complement strand
CTGACCTATGCTGAGGTCAATGACCATCTGCCGGAAGATATCGTCGACTCCGATCAGATCGAAGACATCATCCAAATGATCAATGACATGGGCATTCAGGTGATGGAAGAAGCACCTGACGCCGATGACCTGTTGCTTGCTGAAAATTCAAACAACACAGACGAAGATGCGGAAGAAGCTGCCGCTCAAGTGCTGTCCAGCGTAGAATCTGAAATCGGGCGCACCACTGACCCGGTTCGTATGTACATGCGTGAAATGGGTACCGTTGAGCTGTTAACCCGTGAGGGTGAAATCGATATTGCTAAACGTATCGAAGACGGTATCAACCAGGTACAGTGCTCCGTTGCCGAATATCCGGAAGCGATCACTTATCTGCTTGAACAGTACGATCGCGTTGAAGCAGAAGAAGCGCGTCTGTCTGATTTGATCATTGGCTTTGTTGACCCGAACGCTGAAGAAGATCTTGCCCCTACCGCCACACACATCGGTTCTGAGCTAACCAGCGAAGAAAACACTGATAGTGACGACGAGGAAGAAGATGAAGAAGAAGCGGACGATGACAACAGCATCGACCCAGAACTTGCTCGTGAAAAATTCGGTGAGCTGCGTACACAGTACGAAAAAGCTCGCGATACGATCAAAGCGAAAGGCCGTGCTCATGTAGATTCTGCCGCTGAAATTCAGCAACTCTCAGAAGTCTTCAAGCAGTTCCGCCTGGTACCGAAGCAATTCGACTACCTGGTAAACAGCATGCGCATCATGATGGATCGCGTTCGTACGCAAGAACGTATCATCATGAAACTGTGTGTTGAACAGTGCAAAATGCCGAAGAAAAACTTCATCACCCTATTCACTGGTAACGAAACCAGCGAAACCTGGTTCAACGCAGCCATTGCAATGAACAAGCCGTGGTCTGAAAAACTGCATGACGTTTCTGATGACGTGCATCGCAGCTTGCAGAAACTGCAACAAATTGAAGAAGAAACCGGCCTGACCATCGAGCAGGTTAAAGACATCAACCGCCGTATGTCTATCGGCGAAGCGAAAGCTCGTCGTGCGAAGAAAGAGATGGTTGAAGCAAACTTACGTCTGGTTATTTCAATCGCTAAGAAATACACCAACCGTGGTCTGCAATTCCTTGACCTGATTCAGGAAGGCAACATCGGCCTGATGAAAGCAGTTGATAAGTTTGAATACCGTCGTGGCTACAAGTTCTCTACTTACGCTACATGGTGGATTCGTCAGGCTATCACGCGTTCTATCGCCGACCAGGCGCGTACCATCCGTATTCCGGTGCATATGATTGAGACAATCAACAAACTCAACCGTATTTCGCGCCAGATGCTGCAAGAGATGGGCCGTGAACCGACTCCGGAAGAACTGGCTGAGCGCATGCTGATGCCGGAAGACAAAATCCGTAAAGTGCTGAAAATTGCTAAAGAGCCAATCTCCATGGAAACGCCAATCGGCGACGATGAAGATTCGCATCTGGGCGATTTCATTGAGGATACAACCCTCGAGCTGCCACTGGATTCAGCGACTTCCGAGAGCTTACGTAATGCCACGCACGACGTTCTGGCTGGTCTGACTGCTCGTGAAGCAAAAGTTCTGCGTATGCGTTTCGGTATCGACATGAATACCGACCACACGCTGGAAGAAGTGGGCAAACAGTTCGACGTTACCCGCGAACGTATCCGTCAGATCGAAGCGAAGGCATTGCGCAAACTGCGCCACCCAAGCCGCTCTGAAGTACTGCGTAGCTTCCTGGACGATTAATTTTATCGACCATCAAAAAAGCCCTCCTCGCGAGGGCTTTTTAATTTCTGAGCGATAACATTAGTCTTGATAAATACAAGAAGCTGCCAGCATAAGGGTTTGATAAGACTTTGTTTATAAAACCAGCAGGTGTTACGTTATGACTGGATTGAAGCTCAGAGTTCCATTATAATCCTGCGCCACGGCCCCTTAGCTCAGTTGGTTAGAGCAGGCGACTCATAATCGCTTGGTCACTGGTTCAAGTCCAGTAGGGGCCACCAAACATATCAAGGACTTGCAAGGAATTGCAGGTCCTTTTGTTTTTTGCGAGGATGCTCAGAAATATGATAGCTAAGTATTTTCAAGTATCTAAAGGGAGAAGGTGACTATGAACAAAACAAAAATCGTATGCTCGGGCATCCTTCTGTAATTACTGCCGAAAACATCCAAACCAGTTGGTGACACCTAAACAGTGCGGGGCTTTTCCCGTGTGATGACTAAAACTGTTCGAGGATGAGTCTCATCTCTCCGATGGCTTAATGGCAGAACTCATGAGCTCATTCAACTGATGTAACGAATAGATGTGATAGATGGGGTAAATAGGCGCCCCATATTGATGGTGAAAGCGCCCAGACAGGTAAACTGTTTGCGAATAATTAATTCACACTAACGCTCTAAGCTCTTCCTTCATATATGAAGAAAAATACTCTGGATTTTTAATCACCACACGACCGCCAGACTCAATTTTATCAGCCCATCCGGCTACTGTTTTCGTGAACTCGGTGTTCCATCCTTCCTGGCTACCTCGAGCCATAACATCGGTGGAACTAGCAGGAGCCCCCAGCTCTTTGAGATACTTAAAAATCCCCTTAGCTGTGCTTTCATCCATAGAATGAGGTACGGGTGTTGAAGTATTCATACCGCCAATGAAGTCCAATGCTTTCTCAATTGCTGCAGGCATACTTTTATCCTTAAATTAACCGCGTCATACACAAGCCTATCATATGGATCAAAATAAGCTGTGACATCAAAGAGATAATTAACTTTATTTTGTGCAGGAGGAGGATGATTGATTGGGTGGGTTGCTTCATACTCCTTTAAGATCAATGCTGTTGTTTTCCGCTTAATTGGCATTCATTAGGGTTCATCGATAATGGCGACTCAAACACAGACAGGACATGCAACATTTAGCGCAGCTAGCCTGCAATTTCTGAAGCAACTCGCGCACAATAACTCTCGCGAGTGGTTTAAAGAGCATCAGGATGTGTACGAAAATACCGTAAGAACCCCTGCATTGCGGTTTATTGAGCAAATGCAGCCAGGTATTCTCGCCATTTCGTCAAAGCTCACTGCCGTGCCAAAAAAAGTTGGAGGCAGTCTTATGCGTCCGCAGCGAGACAGCCGCTTCAGCAATGACAAAACACCTTACAAGACCAATGTCGGTATTCAATTTCGCCATTTTCAGGGCAAAGATGTCCACGCTCCTGGGCTATATGTGCATATTGCCGAGGAAGGGTGTTTTCTTGCCGCAGGGATCTGGCATCCAGAATCAAAAGCCTTAAATGCAATTCGAATGTGCATTGATGAGAATCCCAATGCTTATCAGAATGCGTTGAAAACACTGCAAAGCCATGGGTTTATCATGGATGGCGACAGCCTGACACGTCCACCAAAAGGATTTGATAAAACGCACCCTTTATTAACTGAATTAAAACGCAAAGATTTTATCGCGGTAAAAAATATCAACTTCGAAGATCTCTGCAAACCGGACACCATCAACTTTTGCACCGAACAATTTCAACACTGTGCTCCATTGATGGCCTATCTGTGTTTTGCACTTGAGCTCGATTTCTAGCGAACACTCTTAAAAGGGAAATTTAACGAGTAAGTTACCAAAATGTTAAGCTCGTCACACTAGCAGTGTTACACTACGCGGCTTTATCGCAAGTACGACGCTGGGTGGAAAAATGAGTGAGCATATAAAAGAAATAACCGAACCAAGGGCCGTTTCGCGGCCTAACTGGTCAGCGGTATTTGCCGTTGCATTTTGCGTAGCCTGCCTGATTACCGTGGAGTTTTTGCCGGTAAGCCTGCTGACGCCAATGGCACAGGATCTGGGGATATCGGAAGGTGTTGCCGGGCAATCAGTTACCGTCACCGCTTTTGTTGCAATGTTCGCCAGCTTGTTTGTGACCAGCATTATCCGCTCGACTGACAGACGCTACGTGGTCTTCCTGTTCTCAGTACTGCTCACCCTTTCCTGCCTGTTGGTTTCCTTTGCCGAAAACTTCACGATGCTGTTAATTGGCCGAGCCTGTTTAGGGATTGCACTCGGTGGATTCTGGGCGATGTCGGCTTCTTTGACCATGCGCTTAGTTCCGGCTCGGACAGTACCTAAAGCGCTATCAGTGATCTTCGGTGCTGTGTCCATCGCTCTGGTCATCGCCGCCCCGCTGGGTAGCTTTTTAGGAGGCATCATTGGTTGGCGCAATGTGTTTAACGGCGCAGCACTGATGGGCATCGCCTGCATCATTTGGGTGTGGAAAGCGCTGCCTTCGCTACCAGGTGAATCAACCCAGCATAAGCAAAACATGTTTGGCCTGCTCAAACGCCCTGGTGTACTGGCAGGAATGACGGCAATCTTTATGACCTTCGCCGGACAGTTTGCGTTCTTCACCTATATCCGCCCAATCTATATGACCCTCGCCGGATTCGATGTCGATGGCCTGACGCTGGTGCTACTGAGCTTTGGTATCGCAAGTTTTGTCGGAACATCACTTTCCGCAGTCTTTCTCAAGCGTTCACTCAAACTGGCACTCACTATCGCCCCACTGGTTCTGGCACTGAGCGCACTGGTTCTGGTGTTGTGGGGAAGCGATAAAATCGTCGCATCAGCAATTGCCATTATCTGGGGTTTTGCTTTTGCACTGATTCCCGTCGGATGGTCTACGTGGATCACTCGCTCACTTGCCGATCAGGCAGAAAAAGCGGGTTCTATTCAGGTTGCAGTGATCCAGCTAGCCAATACCTGCGGTGCCGCCATTGGCGGTTTCGCGCTTGATAATCTGGGCTTGCTTTCACCGTTAGTGTTGTCAGGAAGTTTGATGCTCCTGACAACGTTAATGGTCGCAGCCAAAGTGCGGGCTAACTAACTGTGGTGGGTGGCACGGTGCTACCCACCACAATTCCTATCATTCCCGCCAGAAAGGCTTATCCCCCAAAATCGTGGCGCGATGCATAATGCGGCGAGCGGGAAGATAATCGGCGTTCGCGTAGTGTTGCGTAACACGGTTATCCCAGATGGCAATATCGTTTTCCTGCCAGCGCCAGCGGACCTGAAACTCTGGTTTTGTGACATGAGCAAACAAGAAGGCAAGCAATGCGTCGCTCTCTTTTTGTGAAAGATCGGCAATTCGTGTGGTGAAACCTTCATTAACGAACAGCGCCTGTTTGCCGCTTACTGGATGGGTGCGGACAACCGGGTGAAGTAACGGTGGATTTTTAATGACCGCTTCGCGCCAGCGTTGATGTTCTTCTTCACTGTGAAGATGTTTATATTCCGGAAATGACTTCCTGAAATCGTGCTCCGCACGCAGTCCAGACAGCAAACGCTTGAACGGTTCTGAAAGTGCGTCATACGCCGCAATACCGCTGGTCCACAACGTATCACCACCTGTTTCTGGCAACTGTTTTGCTGCCAGTATTGCGCCTGCTGGCGGTGTTTCGATAAAGGTCACATCAGTGTGCCAGTTGTCGTTATCCGGCGGATTATCATCGTGAGTATCCAGCACAATAATTTCTTCTACACCTGGCGCATGGGGATAAACCGGATGGATGTGCAGATCGCCAAACCGCTGTGCCAAAGCACGTTGTTGTGCAGGTGTAATCGGTTGATCTCGCAGAAACAGTACCTGATGGCGGATAAGCGCGTGGTAAAGCTGCTCGAACTGGTTATCCGTTAAACCCCGGCTCAACGTTAAGCCACTAACTTGTGCACCGATGTAAGGCCCTAATGGCGTCACATTCACTTTTTCACTCATTGCCCTTCTCCATGCCAGGGGGTTAAACGGCGCTGCAATGCGCGTAGTCCCAGTTCTAAACAAAATGCGATAACTGCAATCACACCGATACCCGCCAATACCACGTCGGTTGCCAGGAACTCACCGGCAGACTGCACCATAAAACCCAGACCACGCGTGGCGGCGATAAGTTCGGCGGCAACCAACGTTGACCAGCCCACACCCAACCCAATGCGGAACCCGGTAAGAATCTCCGGTAGCGCGCCGGGTAAAATCACATGCCATACAACCTGAGAACGCGTCGCTCCCAACGCACGGGCAGCACGAATGCGAACCTGTTTTGCACTGCGTACGCCGGCCATGGTCGACATCGCCACAGGCGCGAATATCGCCAGGTAAATCAGTAAGATCTTGGAGGTTTCACCAATGCCAAACCAAATCACCATTAGCGGTAAATAAGCCAGTGGTGGCACTGGGCGATACAACTCAATCAATGGGTCGAGAATGCCACGCACTGTCGGACTAAGCCCCATCGCAATACCTACCGGGATACCAATCAATACCGCTGCCAGCAACGCCGTGAGTATGCGTAGCAAACTGGCCGTCAGGTGCTGCCACAGCGTGGCATCCATAAATCCCTGCGGGCCAGCAATGCTAATCAGCTTAAGGAGGACCTGGCCGGGAGGCGGCAAAAACAATGGGCTAACCCACTGCTGTGATGCTACCCACCACCACAGCAACACGATAGTGGCGATTGTCGCGAGGCTAAGTGTTATCTGGCGCGAAAAAGGCCAGCGCAGCGTTAGCCGCTTACGGCGAGCTTTATCCTGAATAACGATACTCATATAAAACCCTCGCGTTGTTCAAACACCCGGCTAAGTACATACTCGCGCTTAGCGATAAATTCCGGGTCGGACTTGATACTGCGGCACGGCTCGCCCGCTGTGAATCGTCGGCCAAAATCAAGTTGCAGGCGTTCCAACACGCGCCCAGGCCCTGGAGACAGCAACACCAGTTCCGTCGCCAGGAACACCGCCTCTTCAATATCGTGAGTAATCAATAGCACCTGACGGCGGCTTTCGTGCCACAGTCTTAAGAGCAGCGTTTGCATTTGCTCGCGGGTGAAAGCATCCAGCGCGCCAAAGGGCTCATCAAGCAATAAAAGTTGTGGCCGGGTGGCCAGAGCCCGGGCAATTCCTACGCGCTGCCGCTGCCCGCCAGAGAGCTGCCAGATAGAACGTTTTGCCTTATCTTCCAGCCCCACTTTGCGCAGCATATCGATCGCAATATCTTCACGATCCTGCTTTGGCTGCCCTGCAAGCTGTAAACCAAACGCCACGTTATCCAGAACCGTTCGCCACGGCAGCAGCCCTTCATTCTGAAAGACTACTCCGCGCTCAGCACCTGGCCCCGTCACCTGCTTACCTGCAAGTGTGATGCTTCCGGAGTGATAAGGCTCAAAGCCAGCAATCAGGTTAAGCAGCGTGGTTTTCCCACAGCCGGAGGGGCCGAGGACGACCAACAATTCGCCCTCATCTACGGTCAGATTGATATCGCTGAGAACACTTTTTCCGCCGTAATCTGCGCTTAAATGCGAAACCTGTAACATAGCTTGCTCCTTACTGCACCAGTGTTTTCACGAAACGATCGGTGACAAACTGGCTGTAATCCGTCTCAACCGCTGGGACTTTCCCCTGCGCTTTCAGGAACTGAGCGGTATCGACAATAGCTTTATTTACCGGGCCATTGAGCTGCTCGCTTTGCTGACTGGCCGTGAGGTAAGTATTCCCTTTCACCAGAACGGGCACGTCGCTTTCTGGTACGCCGCTTAGGCGCGAGAGCTTGCTTACATTATCTGGTTGTTTTAGCCATTCATCTGGATTATCGATATAACCCTTCTGCGCAGCGAGTGCGCTTTTGGCAAATGCTTCAACCACTTCCGGATGTGCCTTGGCAAAATCTTTACGCACGACCCAGACATCCAGAGTCGGCGCCCCCCATTTGCCCACTTGCGCAGAATCGGTCAGCACTGTGCCCTCTTTTTCCAGCTCGTTGACCGCAGGAGCCCAAACATAAGCACCGTCAATATCTCCGCGCTGCCAGGCGGCAATAATCGCTGGAGGTTGAAGATTTAGGATTTCCACCTGGCCTGGCTTGATACCCCAATGTTTCAGCGCTGCCAGCAGGCTGTAATGTGTGGTGGAGATAAATGGTACGGCAATGCGTTTGCCAATCAGATCTTTCGGGTGGGTAATTCCTTTCTTTACGACCAGTGCTTCGGAATTGCCCAACTGAGAAGCGAGCAGGAACACTTCGATAGGTACGTTTTGGCTGGCGGCCACCGCAAGCGGACTGGAGCCGATATTACCAATCTGTACATCACCCGAAGCCAGCGCACGCACCACACTCGCACCGCTATCGAACTTGCGCCACTCAACTTTTGCGCCGCTATCTTTGGCAAAAGTGTTGTCAGCCTGTGCGACTTTGGCGGGTTCGGCGGATGTCTGATACGCCACAGTAACATCGACTGCGAATGCAGGTGATGTGATAAGAGCCAGCGCTGCCAGCCAGAGAGTATGTCGTTTTGCTACCATGATGAGTGCTCCTGTATCGTTGATAGGAGCAGTATTTCCAGGTACGGTGATTACATAAAAGAATTAAAAATTATCGCTAATGCTTTTATGTCCTTAGATGAATTGTTGCTTTGGATAGCTGGGGAATGGGAATGAGGAAAATACTCGTAATGCCGTTAAAATATCCAGATCACAACTCTTCATCTGGTGAACTCTGGTAGCAGCAGATTAAACTGGCAGACGGCGGGTTTTAAAGCGGATTATCATGAGGGTACGGACGTGAATGTCGTAAATCGCAGACAGCAAAAAGCCCTGTACGTCAGTACAGGGCTTTTCACTTATTTGGAGCCTGGCAGTTCCCTACTCTCGCATGGGGAGACCCCACACTACCATCGGCGCTACGGCGTTTCACTTCTGAGTTCGGCATGGGGTCAGGTGGGACCACCGCGCTAGTGCCGCCAGGCATATTCTGTT
>DASXXQ010000093.1:0-12804 GCA_036502985.1 Buttiauxella sp. | reverse complement strand
CGCCAGACCCGCAGCCAGGGTTCCCAACAGACTAAGCTGCTGCTTGTCCTGCTCGCTCAGGTTCGCACGCTTCTCATCCGTGTCCGCCCCGTAATAATGCTCAGCAATATAACGCGTGGCAAGCTCTCCGCTTGCAGCACCAATTGCGCCTGCCGCCGCTTGATTACCCGACATCTCAGCCGCTATTCCACCCCATACTGCGTGGGCCAGTGTGTTAGCCACCACATTTCCCTGAGTAGCGTCTTTGATTTGCTCCGCAATATACGGATTCATGCCACCGGCTATCGCCGCCTGCAGGTTACCACCCGCCAGTCCTGTCAGCACACCAGTAATAGCCTGTACTGCCTTTTGACTGTCGCTGCCAATACCGTTTAGCTTCACGGCAGATTCATACTGCGGTGTGTTGCGCAACGCATCAAGGTAATCTGCCCGCTCTTTTGCTGACGCATCTGGCCCAGGGGCGGTCACCTTACCAGACGCTTTCGCCGCCGTCAGTCCGTCAATATCCCCCTGTGTACGGTAGATAGCCGTGACCTGACCACCGATATCACTGATAAGTTGCACCGTCTGCAATCGCTGCTGTTCTTTTTCTTTATCAAATATCGGGCTAATCGTATCGTTGGCATGCTCGGTATCACGGCTGAGACCGGCCACATCCTGCTGCTGATTGTCCTTATTACGAATAGTGATGTTGCCATCGGCTACGGCTGCCTGCGTGGTACCTTCAGCATGCCCACTGCCGTTCATCCCCGCCAGCAGATTACTTGCCAGATTCTGCCCTGCCTGCATCGCAGCCATGCCTCCGGTCATGCCTGAACCGGCCCCGACACTCACCCCGATATGTTCAGTTTTATAGTCTGCCTGATTGTGAATATCGTTAAAGCCCAGCGTACCGGTATCCAGGCTGTTTTTGTCAGCCGTTGCGGTACTGGCAATCACCGCACCGTTTAACTGCGTATGATTGCCGGTGAAGATATTAAAACCACCCTGGCCGGCATAAATTCCGCTTTGCTCAACCACGCTGTCGTAGTTGCTGCGGGTTTTATCCTGGCTGACGCTGAGGCCACCCGAGGCAGTCATTGAACCAAAGGTGAAACTCGCACCGCCGCTGACACTCTGTTGCTTCGCATTGTAACGGTCACTGTCCTGCTGGCTGGTTAACGTCAGGTCCCGCCCGATATCGGCCACCACTTTCTGGCCACTGACCTGTGCCCCTGTCAGCGTGGTATCACGCCCACTGGTTATAGCAACCATTCCACCGCTGTCTACGGTCGTCTCGCTCCACTGTGTCCCATCGCCTTTCTCATTGCCCTTACTGGCGTTACCGCTGGCAAAAATACTCAGCCCACCACTGCCGTGTCCCACCCCGAAGCTGATACCCACCGCACCACCGCTGCTGGTATTTTTACCGGTGGTCAGTTGGGTGTTTGCTGCACTGCTTAGCAGCAGGTCACGTTGGGCGTTAAAGGTGGTGTCACCGGTCGCTTTCAACTGACTACCGGCAATCCCGATATCGCCACTGTTTGTCCGGTTTCCCGTACCCGTGGCGGTCACAGATAAATCTTTACCCGCGGTGAGCGTGGAACCGCTGACCGCATCCGAAGCCTGATGCGATTGTGAGTGTGATTTCTGGGTACTGAGTGACAGGCTGATGCCAATGCCGTCATTCGGATCACCGGTGACCTGTTCTTTCTGTATCCCCTGACTGGCCTGTACACCAGACAGTACCGCTTTGGTCGCCTGCAACGCAGCCAGGCGATCGTCACTCTGTGATTTTGCTGCCTGTGCTGCACTCACGGCCTGATTAATGGCCTCTCCGACAACCCCAGACAGAGCTAATGTCAGACCGCTTTTCTTCTGCTCAAAGGTCTCATCACGGGCGCGCTTGTCATGGCCGGGTTCGATAATGACACTGTCACCGCTGGCCGACAGATTATTTCCGGCAATCAGGTCAGCCCCACTGGCATGAACCTGGCCGCCCGCGGTAATGCTGAGGTTTCCCCCTGTCGAACCCACGGTGCTCACACTCTGACTCTGCGTGGTGCCGTCTTCGTTGACTTCGTGCCTGGACCGGTTACTGCCTACCATGATACCAATCCCTCCCGTGCCCATCAGGCCGCTTTTGTGCTTCTCTTCCAGTCGGTAAGTCGAATCCGTATCAGTGGCCGCCACAATATCAACATTGTTTTTTGCACTGAGGCTGACCGCGCCGTCACCTGCCACAGCAGAGCCCTCCACGGTCAGGTCATGCCCGGCCTGCAGTGTAACGTTATCGCCACTCAGCAATGTGCCCTGTTCACGGGTAGAGGCATCTTCTTTTATCGTGTGGGTGGTAGTTTTGGAGAACAGTCCTTTGTGAGTCCGGGTCTCTTCCCGGTAAGCGTAATCACTTTCAGTCGCCGTCGTCAGATTGATGTCATGGCCGGCAGCCACGCCGATATCACCGCTGGCGGTAACCTGTGCCGCCTCCGCGTTCACATCACGCCCGGCGATAAGGGTGGTGTTACCGCCACTGGCAATCTCTGTGCCCTGCTGGCGGACTGACTCATCAATGTCGACTTTTTTCTTCGCGGTGTCACTGCTGCCTTCCGACGTTTTCTGCGCCAACAGGTTCACGTCACGTCCGGCCTGCAGCCCAACGTTCCCTTCGGCTGCAATAGCCGCAGCCTGGCCATTGATGTCCTGGCCTGCCGCAAGCGTTAAATTTCCGCCACTGGTGACCGTGGTACGGTCCACGCCGGTGCTGTGCGTTTCACCTTTACCCTTGCTCGTATTTTCGCGGGTCTGTGCGGCATTAAGGTTCAGGTCGTTGCCTGCAACCAACGTCGCGTTGCCGCCTGCGTTCACCGAGCTGGCTTCAAGCGTCAGGTCGTTTCCCGCCTGCATGCCCAGGCGGCCGCCGACTGTTATCATGCTGCCCTGGTAGGCCGTGGAAGAAGTGCTCGTCGCATCCCAGCCCCGAAACCCGGACTGGCTGTAGTGGTGAGTGGCCTCGTTCGCCGTGACAGCGATATCGCCCCAGGCATTCATCAACAGATTACCACCTGCGGACACATTTGCACCGGTGATATTGATATCCTGGCCCGTGCTCAGGCTCAGTGAATCGAAAGAGGTAATGGATGCCGTGTTGCCCAGCGTGGTGCCGGACATGTCAACGTTTCCGTATTTGCCTCCGCTGCCGAGGCTCCACGTATCCGCCAGAGTGATGTTATTAATACTGCCGTCCAGGCTCTCAAGCACGACGGTTTTCCCCGCCATGGTCGAGCCGATATTGTTGATATCACCCAGCGCACCCAACTGCAGGTTACCACCCGCGTTCATCAGGCCATCATTCAGGTTGCTGATGCTGTTCTGGCTGTTGAGGCTCAGATTGTTATTCGCCGTCAGGGTGCTGCCGCTGTTAGTGATGCCGCCGCCGTTGAGTGTGACGTTATTCCCGGCAATCACGCTACCGTTGTTGACCGTCACGTCTTTCGGCGACAGGTATACTTTCGGGACCATCACCGTCTGGCCGTTCACCGTGGCGGCTTCCCACCAGATGATACTCTTATCAAGGGCCGCTATCTGTGCGGCAGTGAGCGCTACGCCAAACTGCAGCCCGAGCGAACGCTGAGCCTGCGCCGCGTTGTCCATCAAGTACTGCATTTGTGCCAGGTCAGAGCCGATACCATTGATGTAACGGTTTCCAGTCTGATTCAGCAGGGTATTGCTGACGTAACGCGTATCAAATGCCGCATCGCCCAGGAAGCGATAGTCGTATTCCGGGTGCAGATTCAGTCGGCTCATAAAGTAAGACGAGCCGAGGAATTTATTCTGATCGGTATAGGTGCTACTGGTTTCCCGAGGCGCATCCCCCGGTTTTATGCCCAGCAGGGCATGAAGGTCACCGAACAGGCTTTGATCTAATTCACCCAGACCATTCAGTTTTGGGTTAAGCGTGACGAGATAAGGGCTTTTTGGATCGATAGCAGTAACAAAATAACCGTTTTGCCCTGATGGTAGCGGATAGGCACTGGTATCCACTTCGCTGGCGTGATGCTGCGGCAGGCCATCATTGACAAGGTATTTAAGGCTACTGGCCTGTGAGGTAGTCCTCTGTAAAACGGCGGGATTACCCAAGTCCGCATTGCTTGTAGCGGCGCTGCTGTAGCTCGCCAGGTGGGTCAGGTCCCCCCCCTCAGTATCAAGCCCACTGCCACCATTTATTTGCTGGAGAGCATTTTGTAGTTGGTCGTTCCAGGCTGGGGAATCGACGGCGACGCTATCCCCGCTGGCCAGATTTTGTTTTTGAACCCCTCCGCTAATGGACTGCTTGCTTAAAGAATTGAGTGACGGCGCCGAAATAGTGTTACTGATACCGCCTGCGTTGGCAGTGGTCGTGGTGTTGCTGATGTTATCGGTGAAGCTGGCATTGACGTTGCCACCCGCCTGGATAACAGCGCGGTAATTTCCTCCTGTGACTGCATCAGTATCGCGTCCTGTCAGACTGAATGTGATCGAATCCGTTGACTCAATATTGCTATCCCAGGAATAGATAAGGTAATTCGTATTCGTGGACGGCACCCACGATTGATTAGACAGCTGGTTCCCCGCCAGGATCAGATTGCCATTCGATAAAATCTGGCTGGCGTTGTTGTCCAGAACAGTTGCATTTGCAATAAGATCTCCGCCAGCAAGGATCCGGGCACTGCTCCCTGAGGCGGAGGCTGTGACAACGGTCTGTTCATAGGCAAATTTTTGTTCTTCGTAGCCCGTTTTTGGCTCATACCAGCTTCTCTCCGGTATCACCCGGCAGTGCGTGTTAACACCGCCAGTACAGATTGTATCCTTCGGGGTAGAAAAATGAACATAAGAACCCGCAGGTAGCAAGCTCACCGGAACATTTATCGTGGCATTGCCCAGACCCGGTATTGTCGATGCAATCACATTTGAAGAGGATGAAGTTTGTAACCTGTCCCGCTCATTCAGTAAATGCCCGGTCTTAATTGTAATATCACCCCGCTGCGTCTCAATGGTTCCGGAGGTATTCAGCACTTCCGCGTTGGCATTACCAGCCATATCGCGCTGCATCCACAGGCTGTCGCCTGCGAGGATATCTCCACGCTGGTTTTTGATGCTGTTCGCCAACAGATAGAGGTTATTACCGGCATATAACAACGCCGTGTTGACGAGACTACCCACGGCATTCAACGTCATGTTACCACTGGTGCCAGTAAAACCATCCAGCGAGATATCGCTGCGGCTGTTAAGCGTTACGTCTCCCCCTGCCTGCAAGTTTCCAGCGGCATTCATCGCAATGCGACTGCCGCTGAGCGTGCTGGTTCCTGCCCCCGTCGTGATTTGGCCGTTATTGGTCAACACGCCGCCTGCATTCAGGTTCACGCCCTGGCCCTGCATGACGGTCTGGTTGGTCAGATCCCCGTTGCTGCTGATGGACAACGTATTACCCGCAGCTAACACGTTTTTCCCGGTGAAAGCGTTCACTAAATTCAGCGTCAGATTACCCAGCACGACCACCTGGCCAAGTTGGTCAAAACCGGTGCTGGTCAGCACCAGATTGCCGCCACTGAACAGTTTCCCGCTGGATTGATGGTTCACCTGGCTTGCGGTAACGTTTAGCTCTGCGTTTCCAAGTACCGTTCCACCATTGGTCAGTTGCTGGTAATTCACCGTCAGGTTTGTGCCCTGCACAGTGCCGTTGTTCGTCAGGGCGTTACCGGTCAGTGTACTTTGCGCGTCTGCCAACAAGGTTCCGTTATTGACAACTGTTGCAGCATTGAGCACCAGTTGTTCAGCCTGCAACCAGCCGTTGTTGGTCAGCAAGGCGCTGTTGAAGGTGAAGTCCGCGCCGGATAATAATTTGCCGTCGTTAAGCGCTGAATTGATAGCGATGACTCGGGTGGATCCCCCTCCCTGAATCAGACCAGAGTTAAGCAACACGGGTGTGGTGAGGTTCAGCGCTTTCTGGCTAAAAATAATGCCCGTAGTATTGTTTGTGAGCGCACCGCTCAGGTTAGCCGTCAGCGTATTGTCACCCTGCAAACGCCCATTATTCGTCAGCGTTCCGGCGTTAATTTCAAGATCTCCCGCCTGGAGTCGGCCAAGGTTATTGACCGAACGGGCATTCAGCGTCAGCCTGCCCGCCGTCAGCAGGGTTTTGTCCTGTTGCTGAGTGAAAGTGCCGTTCAGCATGACGTTCAGACCGTCAACACCGCTGATAGCACCGTTGTTGTTGAGCGATAAACCGTTTAGGGTAAGATTTTTTGCCAGCCACTGACCGTTGTTGGTGAGATTCAACGCCTGCAATGCCGCGCTGCCATTGGCTGTGATTTTGCTGCTGTCTGACGAAGTCAAATCGCCAGAGAGTGTGAGTGTTAACGCATCGGCACTCTGAATAGCCCCGCCATTTTGTAGCTGCAGTGCATTCAACAACACGCGTTGCCCCTGCCAGCTGCCGTTGTTAATAATATTGCCGCCGTTGACAGCCAGCACTCCCTGCGTCAACAGTTGCCCACCGCTGTTATTGACCAGTTCCAGCAACGGTGCCGCCATCAGCATACGGTTCGCCAGCGCCTGCTGCGCCTCAAGTGTTAACGACTGAAGCCCAATGACTGTGCCAGAGTTAGTTATTTTTGCCTGATTCAGTGTCAGGTTTTTACCCTGCAACGCACCGCTATTCTCAAGCGTATTCCCGGTGAGACGCATATCGCCTTCACTCAGCAATGAGCCGTTGTTGGTCAGCGTCTGTGCACCAATCTGCATTCCATCCTGGCTCAGCAACTGACCTGTACTGGTCAGGGTGTCAGCCACGCTGGCACTCATCCCCTCCAGCCCCAGCAGTGAACCGCCGTGTTTCCAGCTCTGTGCCGTGATATTGACTGTTTTCCCCTGCAGTGTGCCACCGGTGGTTAGCTGCCCGGCATCTATCGCCAGTGTGCTCCCCGCCAGCGTCCGGCTGGTGCTGCCGGTGGTCAGTGCGTTACCGCTCATGGTCAGCCCATTCGCCCCCTGCCATAGTCCATTGTTAGTCAGCTCAGCAGCATTCAGCGTCAGGTTACTGGCGGTGATTTCCCCACTGTTGCTCAGGCGGCTTGCCTGCAGAGTCGTGTCGCCCTGGCTCCAGAGCTGCCCGCTGTTCGTCATCTCACCGCTTGTCACGCCAGTCAACGCACGGGTGCCGTTTATCGTGCCAGTGTTGGTCAGATTGACCAGACTGAAATCGAGTGTTTTCCCTTGCCAGGCACCGTCATTTGTGGCGAAGCCCCCACGTAATACCAGGCTGCCATCGCTCAGCAGTTGTCCGCCTTTCTGACTGGCTATCATCTGGCTGTCAATGCGGAGTCCATTATTTCCCTGCAGGATCCCGCTACTGGTCACCGCATGACTTTTAATGGCGACAGTATTTCCCGCCAGCACACCACCATTACTGAGTGAGCCGCTGTTTAGCGCAGCATGGTCGCGCGCCAGCAGGTGTCCGTTGGGCTGGTTGTTCAGCACACCGTCAAGATTGAACGTCAAATCACTGGCCGTGATACGACCCGAGTTGATCAGTTGCTTTCCTGTCAGCGAAAAATCATCGTTAACCTGCAGTAGCCCGGCGTTTTCCAGGCTATCGAGTACCAGCGTTAACCCGCCACCGCTGATAAGCTGGCCACTGGCTGAGTTGCTGATAGCTGGAGTGACGAGCTGCAGCATGGCATTACCCTGTAACAATCCACTGTTGCTCAGATCTGTTGTCGTGATAGCCAGATTGCTGGCGGCCAAATTACCGTGGTTGACAACGTTTGCCGCCTGTAGTGTCAGATCCTTCTGACCAAGGAGTGTGCCGTTATTCGTCAACATTCCACTGACGTTTGCAGTCAGTGCATCCTGTGCCTGGGCTTGTCCGCTGTTATTCCATTCATCGGTGGTAATCGCCAGCGTTTTGCCTTGTAGCATCCCCTGGTTCTGCAGGTTTTTATTACGCACTACCGCCGCGCCATCCGTCAGCAGTTTGCCACCAGCAGCATTACTCAGCGTACGCCCTTCAAGCGTCAGGCTATTACTGCCCTGAATCAGACCGCTGTTAATCAAATCACCCTGAAAGTTCACCAGGGTGGCGACCAGCCAGCCGCGGTTATCCAGTGAGGTGGCAGATATTGTCACCCCTTGCTGCCCCAGAATTTTCCCCTGGTTGTTCAGCATACGGCTCACGTTAAGCGTGGCGTTTTGCTCACTCAGCATATTACCGGTATTGATCCCGTCGCCCGTGGCCAGGTTGATCGTTTTTCCCTGCAATAATCCGGCATTGTTCAGGCTGTTTGCCTTCAGCGCTATATTTCCGCCGCTAAGCAACACCCCCCCATCCTGGTTGGCGAGGTCGGTGGTTTCCAGGGTCAACTGGTCTGTCCCCTGAAGCCGACCAGTGTTGTTCAGTGTGGCTGCGTTAAACGTCGCCTCCTGTGAAGATATCAGGCCGAAATTACTCAGCGACGGTGTCGTAACCTGCAGTGTTTTACCTGCACTGACGGTGCCATTTCCGGCATTACTGAATGCTTTCGCCACCGTCAACACCAGTGCCGTTGCCTGTAAATTGCCTGCATTGGTGAAAATATCAGTCTTCAGCGCCAGGAGGCCATCTGTCAGCACCTCCCCCTGGTTTTCGACGGTTTTAGCCGAGATAGCAAGACCGCTGTCGCCCTGTATTGTCCCCGCATTCTTCACGCTATCGCTGTCAACCGTCAGATTTTTTGTCGCGATTGTCCCTGCGTTATCAAGAGTCTGTCCCTTAAGTAACAAAACCTCATCGGCAAATAGCCGACCGCCAGACTGGTTGGTGAACGATGCGGTGGTCGCTGTGATGTCAGCTCCGTTGATCTCGCCGCTATTGGTCAGGCTGTCGCCGCTTAATAGCAGCCCGGCATCGGTGCTGATTAACCCGGCGTTATTGATTGTCGGGATAGTGAGTGTCAGATTTTGCGCACTGTAGAGTGTCCCCCCGAGCTGATTATTCAGCGTACCGGTGGAAAGAACCAGCGCCTGCGTTCCCTTTATTAACCCGCTATTAGTCAGCATGTCGCTGGTGAGATCCAGCATGCTGTCGCCCTGCAACAATCCGCTATTGGTGATAGCGCTTGCGGTCAGGCTGAGCGTATTCGTACCCTGCAGGGTACCTGTGTTAAGTACGGTGTTGCCGGTAAGCGCCAGCTCCGGTGCGACAAGCGTCCCGCTGTTAGCGAGATGATCAGCATGAAGATGAATCGCTGCCGCGTGACTTTTACCGCTGTGGGTCAGTGTGTCGGCGGTAACGTTAACATCATTTTGTGCCGCCGTAGTGCCATTGAGGGTGATGTCGCTGCCCTTCAGCGCAAGCGTCGTGTCGCTTTGCAACTGACTGCCAACCCGGGCGGTCAGCTGTTTCGCCTGGAGGCTCAGACTTCCGTGGGCAATAACCTGTCCACCAAGATTTGCGTTGTCGGCCTGAAGCGAGATATCCCCCTGGCTGACCGTGCGTGCGCCATCACTGCTGGACAGAGTATTGCTGTTCACCGTCAACGCTTTTTTACCCGACAGCGTCCCGTTCTGCTGAAGGCCTTCGGCAGTCACCGTCAGCGCATCTTCGCTGAGAATTTGTCCTGTCGCCGCGTTTGTTAGTTGGTTGCTGGCAGTAATATTTGCCCGCTGAGTGGCACTCAGTGTACCGTTTTGCTCAAGCGTCTGAGTGACAACATCAAGTTCACCCTTGCTGATAACCTGCCCATTGTTCTGCAACGTCTCGCTTTCCACAGACAGATTTTGCTGGCTCTGTAACGTGCCATTGTTGGTCAGATAACCGACGTTCAGCTGTGCATTATCGTTTGCTGCAAGGCTCCCGCTATTGGTCAGTGCCTGAGCACGAACGACGAGATTTTGTCCTGCAACAAATTGTCCCTGGTTTTCCCCACGACCGGTCAGTGTCACCGTGATATTTCTTCCGGCATCTGCGTGGCTGGCGCTATCCTGCATTAAATCGCTGGCGTTCAGATTCAGATTATTAGCAACCGTGAGTTTGCTACCGTTAAGGGTTAATTTACCCTTGCTGCTCAGTGACATCTCTGCATCGCTGGCAAGCGTTGCGCCATTGACCGTCACGTCACCCTGTGCATTAACGGTGATATTGCTACCCGCTTTATGCTCGCCGTTCAGCACGACACTTTGCCCTTTCGCCGTCAGACTGCCACTGGCCAGGCTGTTTTTAACCGTCAGTTTACCGCTGGCATCAAGCTGAATATCACCCTGACGTGCATTGAGATTACCCAGGTTGACGCCGACACCCGTTTCGCTGGAGAGCAGATGGATACGGTTGGCATACATACCGCCTAATGCCCCGGTATCCACCGCCACGATGGGGGCAACGCCTTCTCCCTGTTGCGCCTGCACGCTGCCATCGGCGTTCACCCGGTTGGCTCCGGTGATGACGGTCAAATCCTTCGCATGAATGGCGGCGTTCACTTCAGTGGCCCGGGAAATTATCGACAGCGCGTCGCTGTTGCTGGCGTCAATTCCCTGACCTTCAAGGGTGATACTGCCTTTTCTGACATCCAGCGCCTGTAAACTGCCGTCTGCGGCGAATACCGGTTTGCCGGTGGTCAGCGTTGCCTGCGGGGTATTGATAAAGCCGCAGCCGTTGCAGGTAATGCCATACGGGTTGGCCACCATCAGATTCGCCGCTTTACCCGCCACTTCGGTATATCCCTGAAGCTGTGAACGGTTGCCGCCGGTCACTTCGTTGATGATGCTCCGGGCTTCCTGGCCGGCCTTTAGATTTGGGTTGTTCTGAATCAGCCCACCGAGCTGTGTCTGATTGAGCTGCCCGGTGGCGTTGTTAAGGATAATCCCCTCTTTGCCGACGTTGTAATCCTGATACTGGTTATGCGACATTCCCGCCCCGTTGGGCGCGGCGATATTCACTACCGGCACACCGTTCGCCGCGTTGTCCATGCCGGTATTGCCCTGCGGCGTGATAACCGCCGCAACGGCTGGCAACAGTGGCTGACCCGCAAGCAGGGCACTGACCAGATAACTCAACAAACGTTGGGTGAAACGAACGGGATGCTGGTGATTTTCCATAATCTGTGGCCTCACAGGACAAACGCGATACGGTAATAGATGCTGACGCGATCGGGTGTCAGCCAGTCCGGATACTTCACGGGTGCACCAACGGTAAACTGACTGGCGTAATAACGATTGCTGCTCGACAGCCCCACGGCCGCTCCCCACAGCGTGCCGGACGCCCACGGGTCGTTGCCGTCTTTTTGCAACCACCCCCCGTCAAAGGCAACAATGCTGGTGACCCGACCGATAAACGGTAAAGTGAACAACGTGTAATTGAGTTCGTTGCGCCAGTAGCCGCCTTTATCGCCAGACAAATATTGCTCTTTGAAGCCACGTACCGAACTTTCACCGCCGATAGTCAGTCTTTCACTGCCGTAGAGTCGGTCTGGCGACCACTGCCCGTAAACGCTGGTCAGCCACCACAGGTCATTAGTCGCCGGAAGCTGGAAGCTGCCGTTGACGCTCCATTTTTTGAATTCAGCTTTCGGCATACCACCGTTTTTGCCGTGGTCATTTTCCGCCCCCAACCAGGGCACACCGTGGCTGAAAGCGGGGTTAAGTGTGGCAACGCCGCGGAGGATTTTTTGCGTGTGATTCAGGCCAAACTGCAGGCTGGTGAGCTTGCGGCTACTGCTGTCGAGTTTTGCCTCGTTGAGGTAGTTATGACTCATTTGATGAGTCAGGCCCAGTGACACCCCGGTTTTAATGTCACCGTTGCGGAACAAGACGCGAGCGGCGTTAACGCGGTGGGTCACACTGTCGCCCGTTGAAGCCCAGTTAAAACCGTTGTTATTGATAGTGCTGAGGTAGTGACTCCAGCTGTAACTGTAATCAAACAGACTGTAGCCATATGGCAGGCTGAGGCTTGCCTGGAAATTTTGCGCGTCGTGCGACGATGAGAAATCGCTGCTGCGCCCACCACTGACCAGCCATTTATCAGCCAGGCCCAGCAGGTTGTTGCCCGTGAGTGAGCTGCTGAATTGCCCTGTGCCTGTACTTTTCTGACCGCTGTTATCAACATTCAGCGAGACGCTGAACGGGGATTCTGGCGTGGCGGTAAGGTTAACAATGGAATAGCCGGGCCTGTCACCCGGTAAAATCTCAATCTGAACCGGTTGGCTGCGTACACGGTTGATTTGCTCCATCCCCTGCTCAATGTCACGCAGGTTCAGAATACCTCCATCAAGCCCGGGGAACACCATGTTCAGGGTCCGGGCAGGCGTACCTGCCAGACGGACCTGCTGCAGACGCCCCTCCATCACAGAGATAATTAACTGACCGGAAGAAAGATTCTGTTCAGAAAGAAATGCCCGGCTGGTGATGTAACCACGGTGAAGATACCAGTCAGAAATCTCGCTCACTAACTGGTTTATCTGTGGCACACCCAGACACCGGTTGAGATACGGGGTCACCAGGCGGCTTCGGGCTCTGTCCGACAGCAAGGTGGCGTTAGCAAGGGTAATGTGGGTGAGGGTAAAACAGGGACCGGTAACTGAGAGGGTTGAAGCTGGTCGGGATGGCTGAGGCCGGAGAGTCCGCAACAGTTCGTCACGCTGTTGCTGGTTTTGCTCAAGTAACTGCTTTTGCTGCTGAACAACGGCATCCCGATCTGACGGACTGATCGCCCGGGCACTGAAAGACAGCAGAACCAGGCCTGACAATAAAACTATCCGTTGCATTATTGCTGTGGTCATCTTCACACCGCACATCCCTGTCAGATCATAATGTATG
>DASXXQ010000092.1:0-12747 GCA_036502985.1 Buttiauxella sp. | reverse complement strand
CTTCTTTGTGAAGGCTGAGAAATACCCGTACCACCTGATCTGGATAATGCCAGCGTAGGGAAGTCAGATGCCTGTCCGGTATCCCTTCTTCACGCCGGACAGGAGCTTAAAGATGCAACCTGACCTGCTACCCGGCAACATCGCCGCGTCGGTTTTACAGCAACTTCGCAATACTTCCCCTCTTATTCACTGCATGACGAACGATGTGGTGCAAAGCTTTACCGCCAACGTGCTTTTAGCGTTGGGCGCTTCGCCCGCGATGGTAATTGAGCCAGAAGAGGCCGCGCAATTTTCCCCTGTCGCCAACGCTTTGCTTATCAATATTGGCACGCTGACCACTGAACGTCGCTGTGCAATGCTTGCCGCCATTCACGCAGCAAATCAATCATCTACACCGTGGATACTTGACCCTGTTGCCGTGGGTGGGCTGACGTTTCGCACACAGTTCGCCCATGAGGTTCTCGCGCTAAAACCTGCGGCCATTCGGGGGAATGCATCGGAAATTCTGGCTCTTGCTGGGGCTCAATTCGGTGGGCGAGGAGTGGATAGTACCGATGATGCGCTTTCCGCATTACCTGCGGCGCGCAAACTCGCGCAACAAACGGGGGCGGTTGTCGCCGTAACCGGTGAGCGTGATTACATCACCGACGGTGAGAAAAGCTGGAGCGTTGCGGGCGGCGGCGTGCTGATGACGCGAGTCGTCGGCACCGGTTGCGCACTTACCGCTGTCGTCGCTGCCTGTTGTTCGTTATCGGGTTTACGGTTAGATAACGTGGCTGCGGCCTGCCAGTTGATGAAACTTGCCGGTGAACACGCGATTGCCACAAGCCATGGGCCGGGGAGTTTTACACCTGCATTTCTGGATGCGCTTTACCACCTGAACACGGAGGCACTGGCATGAAAGGGTTAAAACGCATTAACGCGCTGACCATCGCCGGAACCGACCCAAGCGGCGGAGCGGGGATTCAGGCCGATCTCAAAACCTTTTCAGCATTAGGCGCGTACGGCACCAGCGTTATCACTGCACTGGTGGCGCAAAACACGCGCGGCGTGCAATCGCTTTATCGTATTGAACCTGAGTTTGTTGCCGCGCAGCTTGATTCGGTGCTCAGTGATGTGCGTATCGACACGATTAAAATTGGCATGCTGGCGCAGACGGATATTGTTGAAGCAGTGGCTGAACGTCTGGCGTTTTATCAGGTGCAAAACGTCGTACTTGATACCGTGATGCTGGCAAAAAGTGGCGACCCGCTGCTGGCGCCTTCTGCGGTGGAAAGTTTGCGACGTCAGTTGTTGCCGCAAGTGGCGCTGATTACGCCAAATCTGCCCGAAGCCGCGGCCCTGCTGAATACCACACATGCAAAAAATGAACGTGAAATGAAAGAGCAGGGTGATGCTTTGCTAGGGTTGGGCTGCAAAGCGGTGCTAATGAAAGGCGGGCATCTTGATGATAGCGAAAGCCCGGACTGGTTGTTCACGCGCAACGGCGCGCAGCGGTTTACGGCTCCACGTGTGCAAACTCGCCATACTCACGGAACCGGCTGCACGCTATCCGCCGCACTTGCCGCGCTTTATCCCCGCTTTAACGATTGGCCGCAAACGATTGATAGCGCGAAAAAATGGTTATCACAGGCATTAGAGCAGGCTGATTCACTGGAGGTCGGGCATGGGATCGGGCCGGTGCATCATTTTCATGAATGGTGGTGAGTGAATTTCGCTAATACTTCTGCGTGGGTTCTTTGATCGCCAATGCAAAAAATACACTGCTGGCCGCTCTGCGTTACATTGTGGATTTGGCCGAAAATGCTTCGTTGGGTGGCAAAGATGCATCACCAGTACCAGGATTAGGGCTTGCCCATTGTTTCACCGAAACAATGGCTCAGGAATCTTCATCCTCAGCGGGCAGGGTGCTCGCTGAACTTACGGGAGCGTATTATGACTGATATTGCGCAGTTGCTTGGCAAAGATGCCGACAGCTTGTTACAGCATCGTTGTATGACTATTCCGGCAGACCAGCTGTATCTGCCCGGCTCGGATTATGTGGACCGCGTGATGGTGGATAATAACCGTCCGCCTGCGGTACTGCGTAATATGCAGACGCTGTATAACACCGGGCGGCTGGCAGGCACCGGCTACCTTTCTATTCTGCCGGTTGACCAGGGTGTGGAGCACTCGGCTGGAGCGTCGTTCGCGGCAAACCCGCTCTATTTCGATCCAAAGAACATTGTTGAGCTGGCGATTGAAGCAGGCTGCAACTGTGTGGCGTCAACATACGGGGTTCTTGCTTCGGTTTCACGTCGCTATGCCCACCGCATTCCTTTCCTCGTCAAACTAAACCACAACGAAACCTTAAGTTATCCGAATACCTTCGACCAGACGTTGTACGCCAGTGTTGAGCAGGCGTTCAATATGGGGGCAGTGGCCGTTGGCGCGACGATTTACTTTGGCTCGCCAGAGTCACGTCGCCAGATTGAAGAAATTTCTGCGGCGTTTGAACGTGCGCATGAACTGGGTTTGGTCACGGTATTGTGGGCGTATCTGCGCAACCCGGATTTCAAAAAAGACGGCGTTGATTACCACGTGAGTGCGGACCTTACCGGGCAGGCTAACCATCTGGCGGCCACCATTGGTGCTGATATTGTGAAGCAGAAAATGGCGGAAAATAACGGTGGCTACAAAGCGGTTAACTTTGGTTATACCGATGACCGCGTATACACCAAATTGACCAGCGATAACCCAATTGACCTGGTGCGTTATCAACTGGCGAACTGCTATATGGGCCGCGCGGGGCTGATTAACTCCGGCGGTGCCGCAGGGGGTGAAACAGACCTGACCGATGCTGTTCGTACTGCGGTTATTAACAAGCGGGCAGGTGGGATGGGGTTAATTCTGGGGCGCAAGGCCTTTAAAAAATCCATGTCTGAAGGCGTAAAATTAATTAACGCCGTCCAGGATGTTTATCTGGATGGAAAAGTGACTATCGCCTGATTTTAATCCCCGGCGGGCTAGCGCAAGCGACACCCGCCAAAACGCTGTTCCCCCCTCAGTTATCTTCGTCACAATTCCATAACAATTTGTGAAAAGCATCACGTCACCCTGGACAGATGTCCAAAAAATCGCGCGTATTTACGCACCTTTTACCGAGGAAAAGGTGTCTTTTTGCGCATAAAGTGATTGATGAAACGCCGTTTTAAATTCAAATTAATTCTTTCTTACCCCTGGTGCCGTTTTGCTTTGCCAATAAGTTCGATACTGATTTCTCTCGTATTCGTCGTTAAAAAGGACCATCACGATCGTGAAAATAGAATCCGTAAACGTAACCGTTTTTACTTACCCAACTCGCCGTGTTTCAGACAGCGCAGGCCATTCTCATCCAGGCCCGGAAAATTTGGCGAAAATGGCCATGCTGACCATAACCACCGATGAAGGAGACTGCGGCTACTCGTTTGCCCCCCCAGAAGTGGTGCGCCCATTTGTGGTGAATGCATTTTTCCGCAAAGTGCTGGTAGGGCAAGACCCATTTAATCGCGAGCGCATCTGGCAAGACCTGGTGCACTGGCAACGCGGCAGCGCGCATCAACTGACTGAACGCGCGCTTTCGTTTATTGAGCAAGCACTATGGGATTTGATTGGCCGCAAGCTGAAAGTGCCCGTCTACAAGCTACTTGGTGGGTTCCGCGACAAAGTTCCGGCCTACGGTAGCACCATGTGTGGCGACGAACTGGAAGGTGGATTATCCACGCCAGATGAGTTTGGTCAGTTCGCTGAAAAGCTGGTGGCTCGCGGATATAAAGCAATAAAGCTTCATACCTGGATGCCACCGGTTGCCTTCGCACCAGACCCTAAAATGGATGTTAAAGCCTGTGCCGCCGTGCGTGAAGCTGTGGGGCCAGATATTGACTTAATGCTTGATGGCTATCACTGGTATAGCCGCAGCCAGGCGCTGTTTATCGGCAAAGCACTGGAAAAACTCAACTTTGCCTGGTTTGAAGAACCAATGGAAGAGGAGAGCATGGCGTCCTACGTCTGGCTTTCAGAGAACTTATCCATTGATGTTGTTGGGCCGGAAAGTCTTGGCGGCAAGCATCATAGCCGCGCGGATTGGGTGAAAGCGGGTGCATGCGACATTCTGCGTGCAGGTGCAAACGGAGTGGGGGGGATTTCGCCCACGATGAAAGTGGCCGCTTTGGCTGAGTCTTTCGGTATGGATTGTGAAGTTCATGGCAACGGCGCGGCAAGCCTCGCGGTAGTCGGTGCGATTCGCAACTGTCGTTGGTACGAACGCGGTTTACTGCACCCGTTCCTCGAATACGACGAGCCAGCTGCGTACCTGAACAGCATTGTTGACCCGATGGATACGGACGGTTTTGTGCATTTGCCACAACGTCCCGGCCTTGGTGAAGACATTAATTTTGAATACATAGAAACGCATACCGTCAGCCGCGACTGACCCGTAAGGGTTTGGTAGCTGAACAATAATAAGCCCGGCGCAAGACGCTGGGTAATGTCTACCCTACAAAAACGGTATCTATCATGAATCGAAGCTCCCGATGGGGCGCGTGGCTGCTTGCGCTCCTTGTCATGCTCGGCAGTTGCTCGGCAGCGGCAAAAACGCCCCCTGACCAGCTGATCATCGGCATGAACATGAACAACCTGTTGACTCTGGACCCGGCGGCGATGACGGGCAATGAAGTTGTCGGGTTGGTGGTTAACCTTTATGACTCGCTGGTGGAATTAGACCCAGCAAAGCTCACCAACGTCCGTCCCGCATTGGCAACGTCGTGGGACATCTCTGAAGACGGCAACCGTTTGACTTTCCACTTACGCGATGGGGTGAAATTCCACTCCGGCAACGTACTGACGGCTGATGATGTCGTGTGGTCGATGCGCCGTATTTTGCACCTTAACCTTGCGCAAGCTTCGGTGTGGAAGTCTTACGGTTTTAGCAAAAAGAATGTTGATGAGCATGTCAACGCGCTGGACGCCTCAACGGTTGAAATCACACTGCCGAAGGCCAACGATCCGCAACTGGTTGTCTATTCGCTGGCGGCGCTTGGAAGTGTCGTTGTGCTGGACAGCAAAACCGTTCAGCAACATGTGCAAAACGACGACTGGGGCAACCGTTGGCTTACCACTAACGAGGCGGGTTCAGGACCATTCAGCCTTGACGTATGGCAAGCCAAAGATGTGCTGCGTATGAAGCGAAACCCTGAATACTGGCGTGGCGCGCCGCCGCTTTCGCGTGTGGTGTTCCGTCACTTCCAGGAGTCGCAAACCTTACGCCTGATGATTGCCAAAGGCGATCTGGATATTGCCAGTAATATGGCGGTATCTGACGTAAACGCCTTGCGAAAAGATCCGGATCTAACCGTCGATGCCGTTAAAAAAGGCACTATTTATTACGTCGCTATGAGCATGAAAGAGCCGCATTTTGCCAATCCAAAAGTGCGTGAGGCTGTGCGTTATCTGATTGACTATCAAGGTATCAATAAAGCTCTGATGCCTGGCTACGGTGTACTGCACCAGCGTCCTATCCAATCTGGAATGCCAGCAACGCTTCCGAACCCGGGTTATGCACTGGATATTCCACGGGCGAAAAAACTGTTATCCGACGCGGGATATCCGGACGGCTTCGATACCACGCTGCGCGTGCTGGCCGATCAACCCTTCCTTAATATCGCGATTGCTGTGCAATCAACGCTGATGCAGGCAGGGATTAACGCGAAAATCGTTACCGGAACCGGCAATCAGATTTACGGCGCAATGCGCGAACGTAAATTCGACATGCTGGTGGGGCGTGGCGGCAGTGGTGTAGAGCCGCATCCACATTCCAGCCTGCGTTCGCTGGTATACAACCCGGATAACAGCGATGCCGCGCGCCTGACCAACTTCCAGGGCTGGCGCACCAGCTTCTATGACAAAACGTTAAATCAGCAAATTGACAAAGCACTGGTTGAACGTGACCCGGCCAAACAGCTTGAGGAATACCAGGCGATTCAGACCCGTTACGACGCACTCATCCCTGCGCTATTACCACTTTCGCAAATGGTGGATTCGGTCGTGGTTCGCAAAGAAGTGCATAACTACCAGCCGCACCCGTCAGCAACCACTTTCCTGCGTGATGTTTATAAAACGCCAGCCGCTGAAAATGGGGAGGACAAATCATGAGCATGATCCTGTTAGCACCAGGTGGTCGCGCCCGGCGTTTCTCAAAACGATTAAGTCAGGTGCTGGTTACCTTGTTTGGACTCTTACTGCTGACCTTCTTTATTGGGCGCGTGATGCCTATCGATCCAGTGCTGGCGATTGTCGGCCCGGATGCGGACCAAAGCACTTATCAGCAGGTTTATCACCAACTGGGCTTTGATCAATCGCTGGCGACGCAGTTCTGGATTTATCTCGGTGGTCTGCTTCACGGTGACTTGGGTAATGCGCTACTGACCGGTAAGCCGGTGATGGACGACATTCTGCGCGTCTTCCCTGCAACCCTTGAGCTGGCGACGGTGGCCATCATCGTTGGAGCAGGTCTGGGCATTCCATTGGGGGTATGGGCGGCCGCACGACGCAACAGCGTGGTGGATTATACGGTGCGCATTATCAGCCTGGCCGGTTACTCCACGCCGATTTTCTGGGTGGGAATGATAGGGCTGCTGCTGTTTTACGCCTGGCTTGGTTGGGTAGGGGGAGCCGGACGCATTGATTTGGGGCTGGATGGTCTTGTGCCGCGCCGTACAGGACTGTTGCTGGTCGACTCCGTGTTGGCAGGTAACAGTGCTGTATTCTTTAACGCCTTGAATCACCTGGTTTTACCTGCGTGTTTGTTGGGTTTTCACTCGCTTGCTTACATCAGCCGTATGACGCGTAGCTTTATGCTGGCGCAGCTCTCGCAGGAATTCATTATCACTGCGCGCGTAAAAGGCCTGACCGAGCGGCAGGTTATCTGGAATCACGCTTTCCGCAACATTCTTGTGCAGTTGCTAACCGTGGTGGCACTGGCTTACGGCTCGTTACTTGAAGGTGCGGTACTGATTGAAACCGTATTCTCGTGGCCAGGCTTTGGGTCATATCTCACCGGCAGTTTATTGCTGGGCGATATGAATGCGGTGATGGGATGTGTGTTGGTGGTGGGGGTGATTTTCGTGCTACTCAACCTGCTGTCCGACATGCTTTACCAACTCTTTGATCCGAGGACTAAATCATGACCGTCTCCTTTGGAACACCACAACTCACCGCCGCCGACGAACGTTCACTACGCGTTAAGCGTGCTGGGCTGCGGGCGGTGGGGTTTGTCGGCAAAATGGCGCGCAATCCGCTAACGGCGATTGGCGGTGGAATTGTCTTCGGGCTCTTGCTGGTGGCGATCTTTGCTCCGTGGATAGCACCGTTTAACCCACTGGTGCAGGACTTGAATAATGCGTTGACTGCGCCAAATGCCGTGCACTGGTTTGGCACAGACGAGTTTGGCCGCGATATCTTTAGCCGCCTGGTTTACGGTTCGCGGATCACGCTTTATATCGTTCTGTTAGTGTCGATAACTGTTGGCCCGTTGGGTTTGCTGCTTGGCGTGAGCGCTGGGTACTTTGGCGGCAAAGTCGATATGGTATTGATGCGTATCACCGATATCTTTATTTCCTTCCCAAGCCTGGTGCTGGCACTGGCGTTTGTCGCGGCCCTCGGCCCCGGCCTTGAGCATGTGGTCATTGCCATTACGCTAACTGCCTGGCCGCCTATTGCCCGACTGGCGCGTGCAGAAACGCTCTCTTTGCGACAGGCTGATTTCATCTCCGCAGTACGTTTACAAGGGGCGTCGCCAGTACGTGTGCTGTGGCGTCACATTGTGCCGCTTTGCATGCCGTCAGTGATTATCCGTATCACCATGAATATGGCAGGCATCATCCTGACTGCCGCCGGTCTTGGCTTCCTGGGGCTTGGCGCACAACCGCCGGAGCCGGAGTGGGGCGCCATGATTTCCAGCGGCCGCACCTACATGATGGAGTGCTGGTGGGTAGTAACGATTCCGGGACTGGCGATTTTAATCAACAGTCTGGCATTCAACTTCTTGGGAGATGGCTTACGTGACATCCTCGATCCTCGCAGCGAATAACTCGCCGCAACTGCTTGATGTACGCGACCTGAATGTGACTTTCGTGAATGGTCGCATTCAAACCCACGCGGTACGTGGTGTTTCATTTCAGCTCGGGCGCGAGAAACTGGCCATTGTTGGCGAGTCGGGTTCCGGGAAATCTACTGTTGGTCGTGCACTATTACAGCTTCACCCTAAGAAAGCGCAAATTACCGCCGAACGCATGCAGTTTGCGGACGTGGATTTGCTGAACGCGACCGATGCACAAATGCGTGACGTACGGGGTAAACGCATCTCGATGATCATGCAGGATCCCAAATATTCGCTTAATCCTGTGATGTGTGTTGGCGATCAAATTGCTGAAGCGTGGCTGACGCACCATCGCGTTGGTCATAAAGAGGCCAAACAGAAAGTGCTGGATATGCTGGAAGTCGTGCGTATTCGACAGCCAGAACGCGTCTACAACCTGTATCCGCATGAGGTTTCCGGCGGCCAGGGCCAACGAATTATGATTGCCATGATGTTAATAACCAACCCGGAAATGGTGATTGCCGATGAACCAACTTCCGCACTGGATGTTTCGGTGCGTTTGCAGGTGCTGGCGCTGCTCGACGACTTAGTGCAGTCGCGCGGACTGGGACTTATCTTCATCAGCCACGACATCAATCTGGTGCGAAGTTTCTGCGACCGCGTATTGGTGATGTACGCCGGGCGGGTAGTGGAATCTATCGCTGCAAAAGACCTGGATAACGCTCAGCATCCCTACACGCAGGGACTTATTAATGCCTTGCCGGATATGGACAAACGCCGCGAGCATTTACCGGTTCTGCAACGTCAGAGCAGTTGGCTAACTGATTAAGGAGTAACGCATGTCACCTATGATTGAAGTCAGCCAGCTCAATTTAACCTTTGGCGAAGGGGCGAAAACTAACCAGGTCTTGTTTGACGTGAATTTCAGCGTTAGTCCGGGAGAGATTTTTGGACTGGTAGGAGAATCTGGCTCCGGGAAAACGACAGTGCTGAAATGCCTGGCGGGTCTGTTTACTCACTGGCAGGGAAAATTGGCGATTGATGGTGCTGTACTCGAGCACCGCATCAGCCGCGAGCGGTGTCGTATGGTGCAGATGGTTTTTCAGGACCCGTACGGTTCGTTGCATCCGCGTCATACCATTGGCGACATCCTGGAAGAGCCGCTGCAAATTCAGGGGTTCACCGACCGTGATCGCCGCATCAACCTGATGCTGGATAAAGTCGGACTTAATCGCGCGTTTCGCAGCCGCTACCCGCATCAGCTTTCCGGCGGGCAGCGCCAGCGTGTAGCAATTGCGCGGGCGCTGGTGTTAGAACCGCAAGTCCTGTTGCTTGATGAACCCACATCAGCACTGGATGTTTCTGTGCAGGCGGAAATTCTCAATTTATTGGCCGATTTGCAGCAGGAATCGAAACTCACTTATTTAATGGTGACACACGATTTAGGGGTGATTGCACATTTATGCCATCGTGTCGCGGTGATGCAACACGGTCGTATTCTTGAGTCGCTCAGTACCGATAAATTAATACGTGGTGAGGCGCAAAACCCATATACGCAAATGCTCGTTAATGCCAGCCGGAAATATAGCCGTGAAATGGCAATTCACGTCGCTCAGTTTTAATTAGTCTCTCATCCCATCCCATATAGCGCTGAACAACACTCAGCGCTCTTTTCTGGTTATTAAGATTAATAATTATACAATAATCTTTTCTGGTCTTTTATCATCTTATATTGAGTTAACTTATTGATTTATATGTGCGGATAAGGTTTTTAATAAGATTTATGTCTTATATAAGAATTTGCTAAAACATTAATCAGAAAACAAATCTAGGATTTTTCTGGTGAGGTCATAAGATAACCACACCTTCCGCATTGTTTCTTTGAAAGGGAAGGAACTTAACCTAATTTCAAACTGCTTAACCTTATCTGTTTATTAATGGATAACAGACTTATTCGCTGTGCAATTCCGCCATGCACGATAAGGAAGAAAGCAATACTGTAAGGATAACAACATGAAGACTTTATTATCTGTGGCATTCGGGACAACAGTTTTAATAAGCAGTACCGCATTTGCAGACTCTGCAAATACCATCACTTTTAAAGGCGAAGTGACTGAACAAACGTGTTCGGTGTCCGTAAATGGTTCTTCGGCACGTCCGGTTGTGTTGTTGCCTACCGTATCGAAAAGTGAACTGGCTACCGCAACGGATACGGCTGGCCTGACGACATTCACGCTGGGCGTGAGCGGTTGCACCGTAGACAGCACTGATTTGCAAATCAAAACGTTGTTTATCGGCACCAATGTCACCAGTAATGGGAACCTTGGAAACAGCGGTACGGCGACAAACGTTGAGTTGCAACTACTGACTGACGCGACAGGGACTTCGGTTATCAATCTTAGCAATCCAACGGCAATTGCCGGTATGACAGTGCTCGCCGGTGAAACCACCGCTGAACACGATTATGCCGTTCAGTATTACACCCCAACGGGAAGTGCGGGTGCAGGTACGGTTGTCGGCGTCGTGCAGTACGCGATTTCTTATCTTTAAAAATGCATCGCGTAGGGGATGAAACATGAGCTTAAGGAGAAGTTTACTGGCGCTGACTTTGCTAAGTGCCAGCGTAAGCAGCCTGGCAAGCGTGGTGATGACCGGAAATCGGGTGATATATCCCGCGAATGCACGGGAAGTCAGCGTGCAATTAACCAACCAGGATGATTTTCCGAATGTGATGCAAGCGTGGCTGGATAGCGGCGATGAGCAGTCAACGCCGCAAACCGGGCGAGCTCCATTCCTGCTGACTCCTCCTATGTTTCGCATGGCGCCTCACAGTGGCCAAACCCTACGCTTGCAATTTACTGGCGCGGATTTGCCAAAAGATAAGGAGTCGGTGTTCTGGCTCAATACCTTGCAAATCCCGCCAGCGCCTAAAGGTGATGAAGCCGCTAACCAGATGGTGGTGATGCTACGAAGCCGCATGAAGATATTCTGGCGTCCGGCAGGGCTTTCGGGCTCGCCGGACACCATGGATAAAACCATGCAGGCAGCGGTTTCAGGGAATCGACTTAGCCTGACCAACAATAGCGGTTATTACGCATCGCTTGCACGCGTGGTGGTGACGGTGGCGAACAAACCTGTGTCGCTCAGTGGCGAAATGATTGCGCCAGGTGCAAAAAAAGTATGGGCATTAACAGGCGCACCTTCGGGCAAAACCGTGCAGATGACCTGGGTTAACGACCAGGGCGCTTATCTGAGCGGCACAATTCCTCTGAAGCCTTAGCAGTCTTGTAGATAAGCAAAAACACTATGGAAAGACATCACTGGCTGGGTCTGTGTTTGCTGTATGGAGCGCTATTGCCGCTCAGTACCAAAGCAGAAAGCTACACCTTCGACAACGCATTGCTGTTGGGCAGTGATTACGGGCAAGGACTTGCCCGTTTTAACCAGGCGTCGTCAATTGCACCGGGTAACTACTTTGTCGATATCTGGTTGAACGGGCGCTATGTCGCACGTGAAGGCGTAGTGTTTCGCAGTGAAGGCAAGGAGACTGTGCCTTGCCTGCCGCTGGCTTTCTACGAGCAAAATGGTGTGGTGACATTAGCCACGGCCAATACCGAAACCTGTTTAAGCCCGGCAAAACGAGCGGCAGGAGCAAGTTATTCGTTTGATAGCGCGCAACTGCGGCTGGATATTGCCGTCCCACAGGCCGAAATGGTGCAGGTTCCACGTGATTACGTTGCTCCCGACCAATGGCAGGCTGGAGAAAGCCTGCTGTTTACCAATTACAACAGCAGCTTTTATTACAGTGATTCAGGTAGCGGCAACCACAGTGAATACGGCTGGCTGGGCCTGACGGCAGGAATTAACTTTGGATTGTGGCAACTGCGTCAGCAATCTTCGGCAAGCTATAGCCAATATGGAAATGAAAAACGTTATCAATGGGATAATTTGCAAACCTGGCTACAGCGCCCGGTAGCCTCGTTACAAAGTACCCTGAGTGCAGGGCAAAGCTATACCGGTGGCAACTTATTTAGCAGCATGGCGTTTACGGGTATCAAACTCGAAACCGACCAACGGATGTGGCCACAATCTCGCCGGGGTTACGCGCCAGAAATTCGCGGTACCGCGGCAAGTGCCGCTCGTGTCGTGGTTAGCCAGAACGGGCGCACGCTATACCAAACTAACGTTGCACAAGGGCCGTTTGTGATTAACGACCTTGCCAGCACCGCATGGCAGGGAGACTTACAAGTTGACGTTATTGAAGCTGATGGCAGCCGTAGTACTTTCACCGTTCCGTTTTCTGCATTACCGCTTTCACTGCGCCCCGGCGTCTGGCGTTATAACGCGGCAATTGGGCGCGCCCGGGATTACGATGCGGCTGACAACATGTTTGGCGATTTCACGCTGGAACGCGGGATTGCCAACAGTCTGACCGCCAACGGCGGTGTACGTCTGGGCAAAGAGTATTACGCAATGGTAATGGGCGGCGTCTGGGCTTCAACACTGGGCGCGGTGGGTATGGACGTGACGGCCTCTTACGCGCAATTACCCGAAGGCAAGCAAACGGGTTGGCGTTCGCAACTCTCCTGGAGCCGTTCGTTTAACGCCACTGGCACCAATGTGGCGTTGGCGGG
>DASXXQ010000091.1:0-8332 GCA_036502985.1 Buttiauxella sp. | reverse complement strand
GGTTTGAGCCGCGCTTTACCCTCTACACTCCTGACAAACATAAAGCGTGCGGGCGAGCAGTTGGCGGATGTCGGGCCAAGGCGCAGCAGGTGATAAATCTCGGCAAGCTGCGCATCACTTACCGGCCTATCCAGCCATGCGCTATGGGTATGTGCGCCAGTGAACAGGGTTTCCAGCGCTTCGGAAGAAATGGCATGACTCATACAATTTCCTTGTTAAAAGAGGATTCGGTTTTTCGCATTTTTTTTAGAAAACTGAGTAGCCGCTGATTAAAATCATCCGCCGCCGTGACGTTACAAGCGTGTCCACCCCACGGCATGATTTCAAGCTGGCTATCAGACAGCGCTTCATGCAATTGCGCAGAGCAAGTCCATGGCACCAGCAGGTCATCACGGGAACAAATCAGCAATACGGGCTGGTGGATATGCGCGGCGGTGGCATGAAAATCGGCGGCTTTCAGCGCATTCAGGCGGCGAGTGAGGTTTTGTGCTCCCTGAAAATGCGCGTTATGCATTGCCTCTTCCGCTTCAAGACGCGGCTGGTTTGCCGCCATCCAGTCTGCCGGATAGAGGAACAGCGGCTGAGCCTGTAAATATGCCGCGGAACCACTGTCGCGCAGTAAGGTTTCGCGCACGGCAAAGCAGCGACGCGTGTGGGCATTAAGCTGTAACCAGCCGTTGACGACAGCGATCGTGTCTATTGAGGTCGGATAATCCAGTGCCAGTTGCATGGCGACCAATCCACCCAGTGCATGCCCGAGTACGCTGTAGTGCGTGATGCCTTGCAGCAGCAAAGTGGAGTGAATGTCGTGCGCCATATCAGCCAGGCAGTAATCGCCGGGCAATACTTGCTGGTTCGCCCCCGTGCCGCGTTGGTCGTACACCACTACCTGAAAGTGTTCCGCGAGTGCCGCTCGTTGGGCCAGCCAGTAATTTCCGGTGCCTCCCAGCCCGGCAATCAGCAACAAAACGGGCGCATCTGGAAAGGGCGCTGGAATACGCTCAATGTGCATAAGCTAGCTCCCTATATGCGCAACGCTTGCGATTTCGACCAACGCATCCGGTTTTACCAGGCCGCACTGGATACAAAATCGTGCGGGTTTATCGCCGGGGAAAAACTCGGCATACACCTCGTTAATGGCCGCATAATTCGTCCAGTCGGTAATAAAAATGGAATTAAAGGTGACGTCGTCCATGCTGCCGCCTGCGGTTTCAATCACCGACTTGATGGTTTCCAGTACGTGGCGCGTCTGGGCTTTGGCATCGCCGACAAATACCACATTGTTTTGCTTATCGAACGGCAGCGTACCGGAGACATACACCACACCATCGGCCAGCGTACCTGGCACAAACGGGGCGATGGGGGTGGTAGTTCCTGGTGGGATAATCACGGATTTTGGCATGGAGTGGCTCCTTAATCAGGCAATACGGGCTAATGATTGCGGCCGTAATGCCTGGCAGAATTTGCCGACATCGCTGACCCAACCAAAGAACGTTTCGATATTGAATAATGCGGCCTGTTGTACAAATGCAGGCCCGGCCTGATGGGTGGCGTCGGCAAGCACCACGCCAAAGTATTCGAGGAAAAATCCGTCGCGCAGCGTAGACTCCACGCAGACATTGGTGGCTATCCCGCAAAACACCAGGTGGCGGATCCCGCGGGAACGTAAGATGCTGTCCAACTGTGTGTTGAAGAAACCGCTGTAGCGCGGTTTGGGCAACACGATATCGCCGGCCTGTGGCACCAGTTCATCCACCAGTTGATAATCCCAGCCGCCTTTCGCCAGCAGTGTTCCCTGCAATTCAGGATTTAGGCGCATGGTTTTCAGCGCGTTAGATTTGTGGAAGTTTGGCGAGCCAGGCCCGCCTGCTTCAACGTAGTCGCTGTCCCAACCGTTCTGGAACCAGATGATAAGCATTCCGGCGTCTCGCGCTGCCGCAACCGCAGTTTTAATGTTCTCAATAACGGGCATGGTTGCCGAGACATCAAACCCGGCAAGGTCGAGATACCCCCCTTTGCTGGCGTAGGCGTTTTGCATATCCACCACGATAAGTGCCGTTTGTTCGGCAGAAAAAGTGATGGCTTCGGGGCGAGCGTCAAGGGTGATGTTTTTCATCAAGCCACCTCGCGAGCAGTGGGTGATAGGTGCGCACGCGAGTGCATCAATGGCTGGATTTTTTCACCGAATGCTTCAATGCCCACGAGAAAATCATCAAATGTCAGCAGCACGCCTTCAGCCCCTGGCACAGTGGCGACTTCATCGAGTAGACGGGCGACCGTGGCGTATGAACCGACTAACGTGCCCATATTGATATTGACCGCCGAGGTTGGGTCTGCCATTTGCCGCACGTTGGTGTCAGCGCCTGAACGTGTATCTTTTTGGCTTTGTTCTGTTAGCCATGCCAGTGCTTCGTTGTCGGCTCCAGCTTTGTAATGTTCCCATTTGGCGCGAGCGGCTTCGTCGGTTTCATCAGCGATAATCATAAACAATACGTATGAGCCGACTTCACGCCCGGTTTTTTCGGCGGCCAGCATCATTCGAGCCGCCGTAGGGGCGAAAGCGGTTGGAGTATTAACACCTTTACCAAAGCAGAAGTTGTAGTCGGCGTATTCGGCAGAGAACGCCATGCCGGCGTCACTTTGTCCGGCACAAATCATTTTGACGGGTTTTGCCGGGCGTGGGCTTAAACGGCAGTCGTTCATAGTGAAGAACTCACCTTTCAAATCACTTTTCCCGGTTCCCCACAAGTCGCGCAGCACAGTGGCGTATTCAGAAAGGTAGTCGTAGCGACGAGCGAAATACTCATCACCCGGCCAAATTCCCATTTGTTCATATTCAGGTTTTTGCCAACCGGTCACCAGATTGATGCCAAAGCGACCCGGGGCAATGGAATCAATGGTTGATGCCATACGAGCGACAATGGCTGGTGGGAGTGTCAGCGTCGCCGCCGTGGCGTAAATCTGGATTTTGGACGTCACAGCTGCCAGTCCTGCCATCAGGCTAAAAGACTCGAGGTTATGTTCCCAAAACTCTGTCTTGCCGCCAAAACCGCGCAACTTGATCATCGAAAGAGCAAAGTCGAAATCGTAGTATTCCGCTTTTTGCACCACTGCCTTATTAAGCTCAAACGTCGGCATGTATTGCGGTGCATGAGTGGAAATTAACCAGCCGTTGTTACCGATAGGGACGAATACGCCAATTTTCATCGAAGACCTCGCAATGACAATGAGTGGGTAATAACTTTCAGAAGAGTTATTGCAAGTCTGATGCCAGGTCAGGAAAAACGTTTGTTATCATTATGTTGATTATTGGTTTCTGTTTTTCTTGAGTTAAAACCAGACTATCCGGTCAAAATGAGTGCACAAAAAACAGGCATCGGTGCGCGTTCAGGGTGCAATTGGCGGTATGAGGAGCAAAGAGATCGTTGTCGCCAGGCTGTTTTGCTATGCTGGTCAGCAAATCAAAATAAAGAGATAACGCATGGCACAAGGTGCGGCAGCAACGAAAGAAACCGGGCGGCGTTCAAAAGCAGTAGCGGCGAAAAAGCAGGCTATTCTGGCGGCAGGACTGGAGTTCTTCTCCCAATACGGCATTCACGGCACCAGTATTGAAAAGGTGGCGGAGCGTGCGGAAGTGTCGAAAACGAATCTTCTTTATTATTACCCCTCAAAAGAAGCGCTATATGTCGCGGTGCTCAAACAGATTCTGGATATCTGGCTGGCGCCATTACGTGCTTTTCGTGAAGATTTACAGCCGTTGGTGGCCATTGGTGAATACATCCGTCTGAAACTGGAAGTGTCCCGTGATTATCCGCAGGCCTCACGTTTGTTCTGCCTTGAAATGCTGCAAGGTGCACCGCTATTGAAAGAGGAATTGACCGGAGATTTGAAATCTCTTATCGATGAGAAATCGGCGATCATTGCCGGTTGGATTGAGAGTGGCAAACTGGCGGCAGTCGATCCGCATCATTTGATCTTTATGCTGTGGGCAACCACCCAGCACTACGCCGACTTCGCAAGCCAGGTTGAAGCGGTGACGGGCAGCAATTTAAACGATGAAGCATTTTTCTGCCGCACGGTAGAGAATGTGCAGCGGATGATTATTGAAGGGATTCGGGTGCGTTCAACAACAGGGCAGTAACCAATAAACAAATGCGTTTTATGTCGGATGTCGCTTGGGCTAATCCGACCTACGAAATTCAGTTGTAGCAGTTGTAGGGTGGATTAGCGTAAGCGACATCCACCATGAGGCTAATGCGGATGGAAAACGCAGCTGACATCGCCTTCTTCGCATTGCAGCGTGCTTTTCAATAGTTCGGTGCGCTCGCGTGTTTTATCCGCCAGGCACTGGGCGTGTACCATCGGGCCAACCGATGCGGCATCAGCGCCAGAAGCCAAGAAAGTGCAGTCGGCGTCGCGAAAAGCAATCCATGCATTTTGCGCCGCTTTTAATTGCGTTTTCTGTGTGTCGGTGGCCAGCGTCATGGCCTGTTTATAGGTCTGATTGAGCAAATCATCCTGCTTTTTGTACTCGTTACCGTAGCACTGGTTGAGACTCGCCTGCGAAGTAGCAGAGTCGCAGCTGTCGGCCAGAACGTTTGCGCTCAGCAACAGGCCAGTAATCAGTAAACAAACGCGTTTCATCTCAGATATCCCATTCATGTCGGATGTCGCCTGCGCTAATCCGACCTACGAAATGCAATTGTAGGGTGGATGAGCACAAGCGACATCCACCGGGTTGTGGTTAATCTACATGAGCTTAGCGAAGCCTTAGCCGATTGTCATCAGACTGGCGTTGCCACCTGCTGCTGCGGTATTCACACTCAGCGAACGCTCAACGTATAAACGCTCCAGTAACAGGTTGGTTTCACCGCGGGCAAAGCCTTGCACCGAAACAATTGCTCCATCACGCGCCGCCACTTTTTCGCACAGCGCGCGCAGCTGGTCGGAATCACCGTGATAAATCACCGCATCAAACGACTGGCTTAATAACGCCTCTTCTTTCGCAAAATCGATGTGCTGCTGTACCAACGCCGGAAGCGCTTTTGCCAGCTCACGATGCAATTTATCATCAGCCCACAATGCGCGGCTGCCAACACTGGTCACGGCAGCCAGTTGCACTAACGCATCTTGCTCGTTATCGGCCAGACATAACACGCGTTCACGTGGCATTAATGCGTAAGTGTTTCGCTCGCCCGTTGGCCCCGGCAACTGACGCAGGGTGCCGCTTTGCGCCAGCTGTGCGAAGCGTTCGCAGAGTGCTGGCAGCTCACCTTTCTTCACCGACCACTGCGTTAACGCCTGGTGCGCTTCCTGCAAGCGGGCTTTAAGCGTGGTATCCACCGGCAATTCAGCATCCTGGCGATGTAACGTGGTTTGTAGCGCATTGTCAGGGCGGTTTGCCAGCAGACGATACAGATACATCGGGCCACCGGCTTTCGGGCCAGTACCGGATAAACCTTCGCCGCCAAACGGCTGCACGCCAACCACCGCACCAACCATATTGCGGTTCACATACATATTGCCAACATGCGCAGAACCCGTGACCTGAGCAATAGTTTCATCAATGCGCGTGTGAACGCCGAGCGTCAGACCGTACCCTGCGGCGTTGATTTGGTTAATCAGTGCGTCCAGATTGCTGCGGTTGTAACGCACCACGTGCAGCACAGGGCCAAACACCTCTTTTTGCATCTCGTCGAAGCTTTCCAGCTCTATAAGCGTTGGCGCAACGAAAGTCCCGCTTTGCCACTCTTTGGCATCCACGCTGTTATCACGCGCAGCCTGGAACACTTTGCGACCTCTACTGCGCAGGGTCTGGATGTGTTGCTCGATATTTTCTTTGGCTTCGGTGTCGATAACCGGGCCGATGTCGGTAGTCAGGCGGCCAGGGTTACCCATTCGGCATTCCGCCATGGCGCCACGCAGCATTTGCAGCGTGTGCTCAGCGACATCTTCCTGAATACACAGCACGCGCAGTGCAGAACAACGTTGCCCGGCGCTGTCAAAAGCTGATGCCAACACATCAACCACCACTTGCTCGGTGAGTGCAGAAGAATCCACGATCATTGCGTTCAAACCGCCCGTTTCGGCAATCAATGGCGTTGGACGGCCTTGTGGATCAAGTCGGTCGGCAATGTTGCGTTGCAGCAGCGTGGCGACTTCGGTGGAGCCGGTAAACATCACGCCGCGGACGCGTTTGTCGCCCGTCAGCTGTGCGCCGACAGTTTCACCACGGCCAGGAAGCAATTGCAGGACACCCGCAGGCACACCGGCTTCGAGCAAAATTTCAATACCTTGTGCGGCAATGAGCGGCGTTTGTTCCGCAGGTTTTGCCAGCACGCTGTTGCCTGCGGCAAGGGCGGCGGCAATTTGCCCGGTAAAGATTGCCAGTGGGAAGTTCCACGGGCTGATACACACCACAGGGCCGAGCGGGCGGTGCGTTTCGTTATCGAAATCATCGCGCACCTGGCCTGCGTAGTAGTGCAGGAAATCCACCGCTTCGCGCACTTCAGCAATCGCATTGCTAAAGGTTTTACCGGCTTCGCGCACCAGAATGCCAATCAACTGCTGCATCTGGCCTTCCATAATCATCGCTGCACGCTCGAGGATGGCAGCGCGTTCTTGCGGTGGCGTGGCGAACCAGATTGGCGCGTTGTTCACGGCACTTTCTAATGCTTGTGATACTTCATCGTCCGTGGCTTCGCGCGTAAAACCAACGACATCATTGGGTTCCGCCGGGTTCTTCACGGCAACCATGTCGCCCTGAGAAACAGCATTTTCAAGAATTGGCAGCGCCTGCCATTTTTGTGCGGCGCTGTTAAGCAGGGCAGAGGAGAGCGACGCCAGGCGATGTTCGTTCGCCAGATCCAGGCCGCTGGAGTTGGTGCGACCGGTTCCGTACAACTCTTTCGGCAATGGAATTTTAGGATGTGGCAGGCCCAGCTGACCTTCTTTACCCGCAATACCTTCAATGGCGGTAACCGGATCGGCAACCAGTTCGTCAAGTGGCAGCGTGTTGTCAGCAATGCGGTTAACAAACGACGTGTTGGCCCCGTTTTCTAACAGGCGACGCACCAGGTAAGCCAGCAACGTTTCATGCGTGCCGACAGGAGCATAAATGCGGCAAGGGCGGTTTAGTTTCCCGTCGGCAACTTTGCCCACGACCTGGTCGTAAAGCGGCTCGCCCATGCCGTGCAGGCACTGGAATTCATACTGACCTGGGTAATAGTTTTGCCCCGCCAGGTTGTAAATGGCCGCGAGTGTGTGGGCGTTATGAGTCGCAAACTGCGGATAAATCAGGCTAGGCACGGCCAGTAATTTTTTGGCGCAGGCCAGATAAGAGATATCGGTGTAAACCTTGCGGGTGTAAACCGGATAACCCTCTAATCCGTCCATCTGAGCGCGTTTAATTTCGCTATCCCAGTACGCGCCTTTTACCAGGCGAATCATCAGGCGGCGACGGCTGCGGGAGGCCAGATCAACCAGGTAATCAATCACAAACGGGCAGCGTTTTTGGTACGCCTGAATCACAAAACCAATGCCGTTCCAGCCCGCCAGTTCCGGCTCGAAGCAAAGTTTTTCTAACAGATCGAGCGAAATCTCCAGGCGATCGGCTTCTTCGGCGTCAATGTTAATACCCACGTCATACTGGCGCGCCAGCAGCGTCAGAGATTTCAAACGCGGGTACAGCTCTTCCATTACGCGGTCGTACTGTGCACGGCTGTAGCGCGGATGTAGAGCGGAAAGCTTGATGGAAATACCCGGGCCTTCATAAATGCCACGCCCGTTAGACGCTTTACCAATCGCGTGAATCGCTTGCTGGTAAGACACCATGTACGCCTGTGCGTCGGCGGCGGTCAGTGCGGCTTCGCCCAACATATCGTAGGAATAGCGGAAACCTTTTTCTTCCAGCTTGCGAGCATTGGCTAACGCTTCGGCGATGGTTTCTCCGGTAACAAACTGCTCGCCCATCAGGCGCATCGCCATGTCCACGCCTTTGCGGATAAGCGGCTCGCCACTCTTACTGATAATGCGGTTCAGAGAATGCGACAGGCTGGCTTCGTTGTGTGTGGACACCAGGCGGCCAGTAAACAACAACCCCCAGGTGGCGGCGTTAACAAACAGTGACGGGCTGCGGCCAATGTGGGAATGCCAGTTGCCATTACTGATTTTGTCGCGGATTAGCGCATCACGCGTTGCTTTATCCGGAATGCGCAGTAACGCTTCGGCCAGGCACATCAGCGCGACACCTTCTTGTGAAGAAAGTGAAAATTCCTGCAATAAACCCTGTACCATGCCCGCCCGGCCTGTTGCGCTCTTTTGATTACGCAAT
>DASXXQ010000090.1:0-2168 GCA_036502985.1 Buttiauxella sp. | reverse complement strand
GAGACATCCGTTTCGTTATAATAATATTCATAAGTCGGCATATCGTTTTTCAGCAATCCTTTCGCTTTCATCCACGCAAAAGCAATATCCCAGGTTTGCTCTAACTGTTCGCCGAAAACTGCAAAACGACAGACGGCGTAGGTTCCAGCGGAAACTGTCTGCACCGCAACGTCTCTGCTCACTTTTTCCCCTGCGCCGATTTCAATACAGACATCGGTGCGACAACGCGAATGAGCAGTAATTTCCGGTGCATCCCAATACAAACAAAGTGTCCCGGCAGGCTGCATCGGTGTCCGTTGTGGCAGCGACGCCAGTAAATCCTGATGCGTCTGCTGGCAGGTTTCTTTGCCGTAGGGACCAAAGCGACGCATATACGCCACGCGCTTTGCCGGGAGATTCACTACGGCGGCGCTCTGTAGGCCGCCGTCCTGCCACTCTTTTTGAAGCGAGCTGGTCTGAGAATAGGGGCTTTTCTTCGCAGTGACGTTTCCAGTCTTGCTAATTGTGCAGGGTGTATTACGACGGCGATATTCCCCTGGCGACACGGAGAAATGGCTGCGAAAAGCTTTGGCGAAGTTCTGCGAGCTTGAAAATCCTACCAGCAACGCCAGTTCGGTAATGTCGTGTTGGGGCAGTTCCAGTAGCCAGATTGCCGCCCGTTCCATTCGTAAACGACGAGTAAATTCAGCGACGGTCTCGCCGACTTCTGCACGGAAAATACGATGAAAATGAAAGCTCGACACGGCCACCGCACTGGCAATCTCGGCAAGAGTTGGATTCAGGCAAAGGTTCTGGCTGATATAATCTATCGCCTTAAAAACGGGTTTGCGGTGATCTTGCGGCATCGTGCGGCTCTCTTTCCTATGGCAATGACTATTCCAAAACCGAGCAATACCTCACGCTTTTCGGCCGCGCTCTATAAAAGCGCCTGGAGGGCGACGTAAAGGGTCGCTATCTGGCATAAATGACAGTAATTACCCACACAGTCAGTTTCTGCACGTACTACAGGAATATAGATTCACTTTGGAGGATGGGTGAAAAATCTTTTGGCCAGGGGGCTAAACTTAGCCTTTCTCACAGACACTCTTAAAACCGTAACAACCAAGCTGAGTCGCTTTATTGAATGTGATTGGCAGCTTTAATTGCCATGCGCGGGTCATTGTCAGATAAGGTCTGAGCCAATACACTGAATCAGCAAAAGTTTGCTCGGAACTTCAGAGACATGCGGTAGACAACTCTTTCGCTCCTGTTATGGGCAGCTAAGACATAAAACCCATTCAGGAATAATATATGAGCAACGATACGGCAGCATTATCTTCAAAACGGGCTTTTTACTATGCTCCGTTTCGTCATTTATTCTTCGCCCGCCTACTAACCGTTCTGGGAAATGGAATCGCGCCAATTGCGCTGGCTTTTGCTGTTCTCGACATGGGAGGCACTGCTGCCGATTTGGGCATTGTCATTGCGGCTCGTTCTATCTTCAACGTGGCTTTTTTGTTGATTGGCGGCGTACTTGCCGATCGCTATTCCCGAAGCAAAGTTTTACTGTATTCATCCGTTATCGCTGCAATATCTCAGGGTATTGTTGCCTGTTTAGTACTCGATGGTTCTGCAACGATCGCTTTGCTTGCGCTATTGGGTGCAGTAAATGGTGCTGCTGCGGGAACTTCGCTACCTGCTTCACAAGCCATGGTTCCACAAACCGTGCCAGCGCATTGTCTGCGGGAAGCCAATGCCTTTATTCAGTTGGGTATTTACGGCGGGACGGTGATCGGTGCATCTCTGGGTGGCGTTCTTACCAGTGTGACGGGGCCTGGATGGGGGCTGGTCATTGATGCGTTAGGTTTTGCAGCATCGGCACCTCTTTACCTGATGATTCGCGCAAGTTTTGCTCAGCCTCTGGATTCGCAATCCAATATCTTGCAGGACTTAAAAGAAGGTTGGGCAGAATTTATTTCGCGCTCCTGGGTGTGGGCTATCGTCGTGCAATTTACCATCGTCAATGCGGCATTTAGCGGTGTGATGATGGTGCTCGGCCCTGTTGTGGCAGATGCCACATTTGGCCGGGCTGGCTGGGGAATGGCGATCGCGGCACAAAGTATTGGCTTGATTGCGGGATCTTTTATTGCACTTCGCTGGCGGCCACGGCGCGATTTATTAATCGGTAC
>DASXXQ010000089.1:0-3081 GCA_036502985.1 Buttiauxella sp. | reverse complement strand
TCCAGGCTTGCCCACATCGTATAACCTGATATTTTGTAATGGCATGCTTTCTTGCAGGTTTGCATGCTCTCCAATGATAAAACTGTCCTTTTATTGAGGCTTTAAGTAATAACACTACCTTCGCCTCACCCCCGTGAGGCTTTTTTTACTGCTCACAACCTGCTGATATCCGACTGGTCAGCTCTCACTCGCGCCGTAAACATCCCTTCGGCATATCCACCACCCATTTCCACACCCGGCCCAACCGGAACCAGTTGACATTCCTCTATCACCGGGAGATTGTCCTCATCCACCAGGATAATGTTTTCCACCCGGCCATCCTTTATCACTGCATACGTTTTTACGTTCATCAGCTGTACTCCCATGCAAACACCACACCCGGTCTCCCGGACAGAATACTCTCGTCCACAACACCACTGACACCGGGCCAGTACCCCGGGGAGCCGGCACCGTATCCGGTCGATGCAACGTATTGATAGACGGAGGCGATATCCTCGTTCAGCCGCTTATACCCCAGAGGTGTACAAGGACCCGTCATTGTCAGGGCTATTTGAGATGTCCCCGCTCGCAATGAAGCGAGGTAAGTTATTTCCATCGCCCTCGCAATGCCATCCAGCAGCAGTAAAGGGTCCGGAAGATCAAATCCCCCCCCAGCCCCGACCAGGATTTGCCTGGGTTCGGATGGTTGTGTTCCGTCAAATATCACGCCGGAAGAAGCATTTCCGCCCCATGCAACTACCCTCCTTCCGCCGGGGAATCCAATGGTCGTTGACCCGCCCATCTCTCCTGGTAACGGTGCGCCAATTGTTATGGGGTAGGACGGTTGCACATCCGTGTCCATAAATTTTACATACCCACCATCACCGCCAGGGGTATAAATCCACGAGGGGTGTGCATTGAGTGTCGTCCCGCTCCCTCCCGCACCCGTCACTTCAAAAATGATGAATTTCGCTCCCGGGGACGGCGTGTATATTCCCGACACCTCAATCTTTTTCAGTGCTATCAGCCGCCCGGTACCCGCTACAACACCCTGGGCATCAGCCGCGTGTTGTGCTGCGGCCTGTTCGGATGCGTGGGCGTTTGTCTCTGAGGTATGCGCTGCGATAGCGCTGGCACTGGCATTTGTCTCTGATGTCTTTGCGGCGGTGGCACTACTGGCTGCACTGGTTTCCGAAGTGGCTGCCGCCGCTTTACTGCCTGCGGCTGCCGTCTCGCTGTTTTTTGCATTGCCCTCTGAAGCTGTGGCGGCAGCCTGACTGACTGCCGCAGCCGTGGCACTCTCTTCCGCGCGGGTTTCCGATGCTTTTGCTGCTGTCTCGCTGCTGTGCGCGTGCGTTGCACTTTCCCCCGAAGCCGTGGCGCTGGCAGCGGCATTTGTCTCCGAGGTTTTTGCAGCCGTGGCACTCGCCTTTGTGTTGCTCTCTGAGGTTTTCGCCTCCACCTGACTTGCGGCTGAAGCCGTGGCGTTGTCTGCCGCGGTTGTCGCCGAGCCCGCAGCTCGGGTCTCTGAGGTATGCGCTGCGGTAGCGCTGGCACTGGCATTTGTCTCTGACGTCTTTGCGGCGGTGGCACTACTGGCTGCACTGGTTTCCGAAGTGGCTGCCGCCGTTTTACTGCCTGCGGCTGCCGTCTCGCTGTTTTTTGCATTGCCCTCTGAGGCTGTGGCGGCAACCTGACTGGCTGCCGCAGCCGTGGCACTCCCTTCCGCGCGGGTTTCCGATGCTTTTGCTGCTGTTTCGCTGCTGTGCGCGTGCGTTGCACTTTCCGCCGAAGCCGTGGCGCTGGCAGCGGCATTTATCTCCGAGGTTTTTGCAGCCGTGGCACTGTTATCCGCATCATGACTGTCCTTCGCCGTTTGTCTGGCCTCATCGGCAACCTGTGCCGCCAGTTGCTCAAAGCGGGCCATAATATCCAGGGACAGGTCACCGGACTGGGTTCGGGTCAGAAAGTCGTTCAGGGTGCCGGGCTGTGAATACGCGGTAACTTCAATACGCCCCACATCCTCCGGTGGCCAGCCGGGTATCATCAGGCTGACCTTATACCGCCCCGGCTCCACGTCCAGACTGTAACTTCCGGCGGCATCGGGTTGCTGCTCCCCCCGGGTTGTTGCAATAACTGTCGCACTGGTTCGGGTGGCGGTCAGACGGACAGTGCAGTTGATAACAGGTTTGCCGAGCGCATCGTTGAGCACTCCGCTGATGTTGACTGACATGGAATATCCTCGTGCATTAATAAAACCGATTGCCCTGCCCCAGAAAATTGACAAACACAGGCGCAGATGGAATATGAAAATCAACGTATCCCGGGACGCCGACCATGGTGCACCGGACTGTTATAGGGATATCGGCAATGCCAGCAGGAATAACCGACGCACCTGAAATTGAAATGGATGTTTGCACTGCAGGTTTGTTGTACGTCTGCGAGGCAATGAGCGTATTATTAATAAATAACTCAATTTTTACGCCCCCGTACACCACTCCTCCCCCGGATGCCTCACCGTTATTGGCATAATCAATAAACATGGTCACGAAAGGCACACTGACCATCATGGCGTACTCACTCCCGCCCCGGTAATGCACCGTTGACTCAAAGTAGGCACCGCTTTGCCCATTCTGACGGTTGTTGTAGCTGCTCACCGGCAGCAATCCTGAGGCAATCACGTCGCCTTCGATATGTTTTGCGTATACTGTCCCGTCAAAATATCCCGACGTAGCATTGACCTCCCCCGTGAAATGCCCGGAGGTCGCATTAATGACACCGGTGATATCAGCCTGACGAGCGGTAAGATGGCCATCTTCGGTCAGCATAAAAGACGGTGGACTGCCTGAAGATGTAATGGAAGCCGCAAACAGCCGCTTCAGAAATACATCGTTCATAATGAGCTGATTGCCCTGTGCCACAAACAACGGTGTGGTGTTACCATCAGCCGGATTAATCATTGCAATGCGGTCTGCTTCCATCAATATCTGGCTCTGCATGCCTTCAGGCGTGTTTTCCATACCAACACCCAGCCCGGCCATGTAGTACTGGCCATTCTGCGTTTTAGCAAGCTTCACTGACCACATCGCATTCAGCCCGTCA
>DASXXQ010000088.1:0-12149 GCA_036502985.1 Buttiauxella sp. | reverse complement strand
CCGGGAGTCGGGGTCCTTAGGGGAGTGACGGTGAACTCCCCTAAGACGTTCACCAGTTCGGTGACTGAATAAATCACATACCCCAGGTGAACGGAACCTTCCCGACGCTGGCAAGTGCCACCTACACCTGAACTCAAAGATATAACTAAGAGACAAATCAGCGGAAATTAATATCCCTGTCGCTCGTCATCCCATACAGCTCAAACTTACGGCCCAACATCTGCCCACCGTCACGCGTCAGCGGCGTCCAGCCAATCTGTGCACGGCTGCGGGTTGGTGACGACGAGAAGATATCCAACGGTACATTCACGTAGAAACCTTTGGTGAAATCGCCTTCCCCGTACTCTTCTTTGGAAACATTGGTGATGGTTGCGTATGTCCCCACGACCACACCGCTGTCGAAGCGTTTCGAAATTTCCAGCGTGCCACCTTTATCTTTCGCCAGATACTGGCCAATGCTGACTTTCACCAGCACATCGTCGGCAAACGGAGGCGTCCAGTAGCCGGTGATATGGCCGGTTGGTGCGCTGTAATCAGTGAATTTCATCATGTCCTGCGCGCTGTGCCAGTCACGTTGTTTGACATAGTTGGCATTCGCGCCAATCGCCCAGTTGCTGTCGACCGGACGATACAACACTTCAGCACCGACACCGCCATACATGGTTTCGAGATAGCCGCCATACACCTGCCCGTACCAACTGTTACCCAAATACTGGAAGTAGTTGGCTTGCAGGTTATTAATATAAACATCGTTCTCTACGTAATCGCGAACATGCGTACGCACGCGTGGCAACGTCGAGTCGTTAGGTGGATTGGTGTAGTTAAATTTGTCGTAGTTATTGGCAATGTTGGCGAACAGGCTGCCGGTCGTCAGCAAGTGATCCGTCACCCACCAGTCAGCCGTCCCCATGACACCAACCTGGTACATGTAGAAACTTTCTGGCCCACCCACCGACTGATTGAGCACTGGGTTAATAGAGAAATTAACCTTCGATTTATCGATGAAATACCCCTGTTCCGTTTTTTCTGGCACGACGGGCTCAACGCGTTTTTGCACCAGTTGTGTTTCGTGCCCCAACGGCTCGCCTTCCAGATGATGGCGTAGACTGGAGACATCCGTTTCCGTCGTCACCTGTGGCATATTCAGCCGCGTTTCGGTGATACGGATGGTGCGGATATTATCCGGTAGGTCGTTCATGATGACGCGATTCGCACGTTCGATACCTTCGCGGGAATCACGGTATTTCACCTGCTCGCCCGTTACATACAAGGTATCGCCCTTCACCTGGATATTCGGGTTCGCAAGCCCTGCGTTGTATTTGAGCAACGTCAGCTGATTTGCCACCACCGTCGGCTGTAAAATTTCATCCTGCGGCTGCGGTTGATATTGCGGGCGGCGGTTATCGTTGTAGCCCGGATGCAAATCGTTGAAGTTAGTCCGTAACGTCACACCAAACATGAAGGTGTTGCCGCGTTCATAGCTGACGTTAACGTCGGCCCAATCGGTGACGCGATAGATAGCGCCGACGTTAAAGCTGCTACGCTGGTCGAGTTTTCCGGCAAAATCCTGCGTGTAGTTATTGCCTTCGTATTCCGCTTTCAGGCGCAACGGCTGCCATGGAGTCTGGTATTCAACGCCACCAAAAAGGGACGCCGGGCCGTGAAACATGCCGCTAAAGTTGAAAGAACCCGCCTGGTTGTAGCTGTTATCGCGGTAGCAAAAACCGTTGCTGACTTCGCAGAACGGGTTTTTCACATTGCCGCTGGTGCCCATATAGCCCCACCCCATGCCAAGCGTGAAATCAAACGGCCCCCAGGCTTTACTCGCTACCACATATTCGCTGTCGAACAGGCCCGTACCGCCTAAGTCGCGCACGCCCACAGAGACCTGCGGCAAGTAGTAGCCTTCTTCCCAAAGACGCACTTTCATGTCGAAGGCTTTATCTTTGTAAGTCTGGTCGCCGGAGAATGCTTCCACGCTGCTGTATTGCCGGGTGCGCACATCGGTATAGCGCAACGTCGTCTCCAGCCACGGGAAAAGCTGCACCGAAGCGGAGTAAAAGCGGTATTGATCGTTATCGCGATAGTTGAGGCTAAATTCTCCCTCACGCGCCATTCGGGCCGTCGGGGTTTGTAATAAGCCCACGCCACCAAAATCCGATTGAGACGGACCAACAGGATCGGGGAAAGTTTCTGCCTGGCAGGCTGAAGATATCGCCAGCGCAAGTAAGCTATAGAGCGTTTTTTGCTTCATCAATCCGGTCTCCGATGGGTCAGAGAATTGAGGATTTGCTGATTCAGTTCGTTAAAATCAGAGTTAAACAGTCGCTCTTTAAAGCCGACAAAAAGGATGCTTCCGGGCGTGAGCTCAACGTGACGCTGGTTCCAGTACGCGACGGGCGCTTTTTGCGTTTTCCCGTCCGGATAAATCACCCACGCATAGCTGCGGTCAGCACCGCTAAGTTTGTTGATGCCATCCAGATATTCATCGGCACTGCGTCCTGCAATAAATGGCTTCGCTCCAGGGGAGCTAACCAATCCCAACAGGGTAATCGTGGTGGGCTGTGGCCCAGCCCACAGGCTGTATTCGCCTTGCAGCGGAACATTGGCGCGTGGATGCAGGCGTACCCAATCAGGAGAGAGGTCGACAAACTGCCGTCCGGTGACGTGAATGGCCTGCATTTGCTGGCGCACATCGTTGATTGCCGCTGCATCATCGCCCTCTTCCTCGGCGGCAAAGCGGCTAAGTGATGCCAGTAATTTTTGATGCAGTTGTTCAGCAACCGCAGACGCCTGCTTTTCGCTTATCACAGCACCTGGCCACCAGGTGTGAGCAAGTGAAGGCTGGGAGACTAAATCTGCAAGTCGTTCAACATCCGTCACATTTTGATTCTCAGGGTAAAGCGTCACATTCCCTGCTGCGTGTAGAAAAGGGCTGCCCAACAAGAGCAGCAACGCGAGGTTTTTTATTTTCATTATTTCGCCGCCTTCAACAGTATCGTGGTGACAGGCCAATAATCTGGGCCAATATATTGTTTTGACTGACGAACCTGGCCTTCGCTATCTATCCAGAAACGGTTATGCCAGGTTTTACCTGATGCGGTGACTTCTTCTTCCAGCACTCGAACGGACGTGGTGCTACCAGCAATTTTTAGCGAATCATTCCCATCCCAGCTGAAGGTCGACTGCGCTGTCGCCATACGCACTTGCTGGTGTTCAGTCCAGGCCATTTGCCGCGTCCAGCTAACGCCATCAACAATTTGATTCGCTTTTGCTAAAGGGTCGTTTGCCAGGTTGGTGACTTGCTGAAGGTTGTCCCCAAGTCCCATGGTTTTTACAATTCGGCCATGTTCAGTCGCAATCATCGCCCGGTCTTGCGTAACCCATTTTTGTTGGCCATTTTCGTCATACGCCAGAACCACGAATATCTGCGGGCCGTTATTGATGCGCATGTACTGGCTGGCGTAACGCATATTCTGAATGTCGTCATTCGTTAGCTGTATGCCGTCGTCGCCAACCACGCTGTGCCAAAGCGAGGAGCCAAGGCCTTTGGTGGTGTCGGAGCATGCCTGAAGTAACAGGCAGACAAGAAGGATTGCGAGTCGCTGCACGAGGGTTCCCCGGAGAAATAACCACACCGAAGTGTGGTTAGAGTTAAATCACCCGTGAAATTAGCGGGTGCTGGTCGTCGTCGTAGTTGTGGTCCCGGTATTGGAACCATCACCACCACCGGTTGCAGCAAGTGCTACACCCACTGCCGACCCGACAGTACTGGCGCTGGTCGCAGTAGAACTCCCTGCGGACACATTTGTTGCCTGAGCGCCGGCTGCTTCACCCACGGATATCGGGTCAGCAATCGCCGCGCCAGTCGCTGCCAGCGTGAATATGGCTAAAGCGCCATAAAGAACTTTCTTCATAACAATTTCCCTTCAATGAATGAATGGAGATTTGCCCAAAAGAATTTCAGGCGTTTCGAGTATACACAACAAGCAATAATGTCAGGTCGGCGCGAAGGATATTCATGGCGCTTTAAGATAAGTGGAAAATAATAATATTATGAACAATAATATTTTTCTTATTCTATATAAAACAATGAATTAAAATATATTGGTGTGAATTTATAATCTAATTAATCCGAAAGTAACCCAGATGAATTATCAGGGTTTTGATGTTTTTAGGATTAACCTCATGTGAGCTGCGCGGGGATATTATGAGGCAAGTGGATTTATCTTATAGTTATTAAAATGAATAAGCCGACATTGCGTCGGCTTATATTTAGGGGGAAAAGTTAATTACGCACGCCAGGACTTATAACGGTTAATTAAACCGTTAGTGGAGCTGTCATGGGTACTGATTTCTGCTTCGTCGCCCAGCTCTGGAAGAATACGGTTTGCCAGTTGCTTACCTAATTCAACACCCCACTGATCGAAGGTGAAGATATTCAGGATTGCGCCCTGCGTGAAGATCTTATGCTCATACAGAGCAATCAGAGCACCAAGGCTAAACGGCGTGATTTCACGCAGCAGGATGGAGTTAGTTGGGCGGTTGCCTTCAAATACTTTGAACGGCACAACGTGGTCCAGCGTTTTTGGATCAAGACCCTGTGCTGCGTATTCCTGCTCAACCACTTCGCGTGATTTACCAAATGCCAGTGCTTCTGTCTGGGCAAAGAAGTTAGACAGCAGTTTAGGATGGTGATCGGAAAGCGGGTTGTGGCTGGTCGCTGGCGCAATGAAATCACAAGGAACCATTTTGGTACCCTGGTGAATCAGCTGGTAAAACGCGTGCTGGCCGTTGGTGCCCGGCTCGCCCCAGATGATTGGGCCAGTCTGGTAATCTACTGCGTTGCCATTACGGTCAACGTATTTGCCGTTAGATTCCATGTTGCCTTGCTGGAAGTACGCTGCAAAACGGTGCATATACTGGTCGTATGGCAGAATCGCTTCGGTTTCAGCACCAAAGAAATTGTTGTACCAGATACCGATCAGCGCCAACAGCACTGGCAGGTTTTGCTCAGCTGGAGTGTTGGCAAAGTGTTTGTCCATTGCATGAGCACCGCTCAGCAGTTCGACGAAGTTTTCGTAGCCTACAGACAGGATGATCGACAGACCAATTGCGGACCACAGGGAGTAACGGCCACCGACCCAATCCCAGAATTCAAACATATTGGCAGTATCGATACCGAACTCGCCAACCGCTTTCGCGTTGGTAGAAAGAGCCGCGAAGTGTTTCGCGACATGCTTGCTATCGCCCGCTGTTGCCAGGAACCAGTCGCGCGCGCTGTGGGCGTTGGTCATGGTTTCTTGCGTGGTGAAGGTTTTAGACGCGACCAGGAACAGCGTGGTTTCTGGGTCAACATTCTTCAACACTTCAGCAATATGCGTGCCATCAACGTTGGAGACAAAGTGCATGTTGAGGTGGTTTTTATATGGACGCAGCGCTTCGGTCACCATGAATGGGCCGAGGTCTGAACCACCGATACCGATGTTCACAACATCAGTAATTGCTTTACCGGTGTAGCCTTTCCAACTGCCGCCGATGATGCTTTCAGAGAAGGTTTTCATCTTCTCAAGCACCGCGTTCACTTCCGGCATCACATCTTTGCCATCCACAACGATTGGCGTGTTGCTGCGGTTACGCAGTGCAACGTGCAGCACAGCACGGTCTTCAGTGCGGTTAATCTTCTCACCAGAGAACATGGATTTGATGGCGCCTTGCAAATCCGTCTCTTTTGCCAACGCTTGCAGCTTAGCGAGCGTCTCTTCCGTGATGCGGTTTTTGGAGTAATCCACCAGCATTAAATCGTCGAAAGTAGCGGAGAACTTACCAAAACGGTCGCCATCCTGGGCGAATAGCTCAGCGATAGTGACGTCTTTCATTTCGTCAAAATGCGCCTGTAAAGCCTGCCATGCAGCGGTCTGCGTTGGGTTGATATTTTTCATAGCGTTACCCTTTTGATTTGAGAACTGTGACTGCGGTCAATTGTATATCCACAAAACGGGATTTGTGATGATTTTTATCCCCTTGTGCAGGGAATACCGTTTCAGATTATGTTCCAGCTAAAAAGTAGGCGGGACGGCGCCCGCCCATTCAGACCCCGTCTACACTGAAAAAACAGTATGGCCTTGTAAGACCGGTAAGGTAAAAATTTTATGGAACTGTCCGTCCCCCTTTTATTGGTCATCATCATGATCAGTTCACTGGCCGCGCAATGGTTGGCGTGGGCCATCCGGTTGCCGGCCATTTTGCCTTTACTGCTATTTGGTTTGATTCTTGGCCCCTTCACCCATGTCCTCAACCCGGACCACCTGTTTGGCGAACTGTTGTTCCCTATCGTTTCGCTGTCAGTAGCCATCATTTTGTTCGAGGGTGCGCTGACGCTGCGTTTTGATGAAATTCGCGGGCTAGGTGGTGTGGTTCGTAATCTGGTGAGCATCGGGATGTTGGCGACTTTTGCGGTGATTAGCCTCGCCTGTTGGGGGCTATTGGGTCTGGACCCTGCGCTGGCGGCACTGATTGGCGCGGTCACCGTTGTCACCGGCCCGACCGTTATCGCCCCGCTGATGCGCGTGGTGCGCCCTAATGCCGCGATTAACCAGGTGTTGCGCTGGGAAGGGATCGTTATCGACCCGGTTGGCGCGATTTTCACATTACTGGTTTTCGAATTTATCACTGCGCGCCAGGAGGTGGGGTCGAATCTACATTTGCTGATTGTGTTCACGCAGACTGTGGTCGTCGGTTTAGCCAGTGGCGGGCTGTTTGGCTGGTTGCTCGGAACCGCGTTAAAACGTGTCTGGTTCCCGAGCTATCTGCAAAACTTTGCCGTGTTGGCGGTGGTCTTGCTGACGTTTGGCCTGTCAAACACGCTGGCTGATGAATCAGGATTATTGGCGGTGACTGTGCTGGGTATTTGGCTGGCGAATATGCGCGATGTCGACGTCAGCGATATCGTCGCCTTCAAAGAAGAGTTATCCGCCATTCTTATCTCAGCGCTGTTTATTATTCTCGCCGCCCGGCTGGACATTCACGGCGTGCTGGCGATGGGCTGGCCGCTGGTAGCCTTGTTGCTGGTGATTCAGTTTGTCGCCCGCCCACTGTGCATTGCGATTTCAACCATCGGCTCGACGCTGACATGGCGCGACAAACTGCTGCTGAGCTGGATTTCCCCACGCGGGATTGTCGCGGCGGCAGTGAGTTCTTTGTTTGCCCTGACGTTGCAAAAAAATGGTTACGAAGGCGCGGATAAACTGGTGAGCGTGGTGTTTGCCATCATTATTGGTACCGTTGTCCTGCAAAGCCTGACCAGCGGCCCGCTGGCAAGATGGCTGGGTGTGCAACAGCGTAAGCCACAAGGGGTGCTGATTATTGGTGCCAACACCGTCGCGCGAACGCTTGCACACGCGCTGGTGAAGCAAAATATTCCCGTACTGCTTACCGACAATAGTTGGGAATATTATCGTCTGGCGCGCATGGAAGGATTACCTGCCTATTACGGCAACGCCTGGTCGGAACACGCGGAAAACTATCTCGATTTCAGCAATATCGCGCACGTGTTGGCACTTTCCCCAAACCGTCACCAAAACGCCCTCGCGGTCTATCACTTCAGCCATCTTTTTGGCAGCGATAACGTTTTTGCTATCCGCGCGGGTTCGGCGTTAAAAGGGCGAGCCACTAATGAAAGCGCGCGTTTTCGTCGTCACGAAAAACTTTTCCCCGAAGAAGTTACCTGGAGCAATTTGAGCAGTCTGCTCGCCAAAGGGGCGACCATAAAGGCGACGCGTCTGAATGAAAATTTTGGCTGGCTGGAATATCTGGAGAAAAATCGCGGAGTCTTGCCATTATTTGCCCGTCTTGAAGAAGGAAAAACTATCGCGATAAATGGAAAAACTACGCCAACACTGCCCTGCACGTTGATTGCACTGGTACAGAATGATAAATCCGCATCTTCCAGACGTTGACATCGGGCGCGTAACATTTTATTTGTATACGGCTACTTGCTCACTTGTGAGCAAGCCAGAAGAGGCGCGTCGCCCAGGTATTGTGTTTGAGGAGCCATTCCGCAGATAACACAAGAGGGGGAGCGACGCCGAGGTGGTGTGCATATGGCAGTGCACATTGTCGGCTACAGGGGCTGAATCCCTTGGGTTGTCACCAGAAACGTTCGGCAGTCGGACGTTTTGCAAGGTGGAGCGCTTCTGGGTGTATCCGTAGTTCAGGTTTACTTTTCTACGTCTGCCCCTATTCCCGCTCTTCCCTTGTGCCAAGGCTGAAAATTTTACGCCATTAAGAATGGCTCCCTGACACGAGGTTGTTATGTCTTCCCCACAAACCGTTATTGCCAAATTTGGCGGGACCAGCGTTGCAGATTACGACGCGATGAACCGCAGTGCCGATGTTGTGCTTGCCGATGATAACGTCCGCGTAGTCGTGCTATCTGCGTCTGCAGGTGTAACCAATTTGCTGGTTGCACTAGCGCAAGGCCTGCAAGCGGCAGAACGTTTTGCTAAGCTCGATGCGATTCGCAAAATTCAATATGACATCGTCGAACGCTTGGCAAATCCGCAGATTATCCGCGAAGAAGTTGAGCGCCTGCTTGAAAACATCACCACGCTTGCTGAAGCCGCTTCGCTCGCCACTTCCACCGCGCTAACAGACGAACTGGTGAGCCACGGCGAGCTGATGTCTACGCTGCTGTTTGTCGAAATTCTGCGTGAACGCAAAGTCGATGCCCAATGGTTTGATATTCGCAAAATCATGCGCACTAACGACCGTTTTGGCCGTGCGGAACCCGATGTGGCTACATTGGCAGAGTTGGCAAGCCAGCAGCTTCAACCGCGCATTGAGCAGTCACTGGTCATCACGCAAGGCTTTATCGGCAGTGAAGCGAAGGGCCGCACGACCACGCTAGGCCGTGGCGGCAGCGACTATACCGCCGCATTGTTGGGCGAAGCTTTACATGCCAGCCGTGTGGATATCTGGACTGATGTACCGGGTATTTACACCACCGATCCACGTATGGTGCCATCGGCAAAACGCATCGACAAAATTGCCTTTGAAGAAGCTGCCGAAATGGCAACATTTGGAGCAAAAGTGCTGCATCCAGCGACATTACTGCCCGCGGTTCGCAGTGACATTCCGGTATTTGTCGGCTCCAGCAAAGACCCTAAAGCAGGCGGCACACTGGTTTGCAACGAAACGGACAATCCTCCGCTGTTCCGCGCATTGGCTGTACGTCGCAAGCAAACTCTCGTGACGCTGCATAGCCTGAATATGCTTCATTCGCACGGGTTCCTGGCGGAAGTCTTCAACATTTTAGCGCACCACAATATCTCGGTAGATTTAATAACAACCTCAGAAGTGAGCATTGCGCTGACGCTGGACACCACCGGCTCAACGTCTACCGATGACAGCCTGTTGACCACCTCGTTACTGACTGAGCTCTCTTCACTCTGCCGTGTGGAAGTGGAAGAAAACCTCGCGCTGGTTGCCATCATCGGCAACAAACTGTCCAAAGCCTGCGGCGTGGGCAAAGAGGTGTTTGGCGTACTCGAGCCGTTCAATATCCGCATGATTTGCTACGGTGCATCCAGCTACAACCTGTGCTTCCTGGTCCCTGGCGACGACGCTGAACAAGTGGTGCAAAAACTTCATCACAATCTATTTGAATAAAATTCCTGGTTAAGTAATTAATACCAAATGCCGGGCTCGATCCCGGCATTTTTATAACCATAAAACAACACAACACTTGCAAGGATCTCAATATGCTCGCTTTATTAACCCGGCTGTTTCCGCTTTGGGCGGTGCTGCTGTCTGTACTCGCCTATTTCACGCCCGGTACGTTCACCCCTATTGGCCCCTGGGTCAGCACGCTTTTAATGTTGATTATGTTTGGCATGGGTGTGCATCTGCGCATCGACGATTTTAAACGTGTGCTGTCACGCCCCGCGCCTGTTGCTGCGGGTACCTTTCTGCACTATCTGATTATGCCGCTGGCGGCCTGGATTCTGGCAAAGCTGTTCCATATGCCACCGGATCTTTCTGCCGGGATGGTTCTGGTCGGCAGCGTTGCGAGTGGTACTGCATCAAACGTAATGATTTATCTGGCAAAAGGAGATGTGGCGCTTTCAGTCACCATTTCGTCAGTTTCCACGCTGGTCGGGGTGTTCGCCACACCGCTACTGACGCGATTGTATGTGGATGCAGATATCAAAGTAGACGTGATGGGTATGCTTATCAGCATCCTGCAAATCGTGGTCATTCCGATTGGGCTGGGGTTGATTGTTCATCACCTTTTCCCACGCCTTGTAAAGCGTGCAGAGACTTATCTACCCGCGTTTTCGATGCTTTGTATTCTGGCGATTATCAGTGCCGTGGTAGCAGGCAGTGCGAGCCATATCGCCTCTGTGGGTTTGATGGTCATTTTCGCGGTGATTCTGCATAACGGAATTGGCTTACTGAGCGGTTACTGGGGAGGACGTCTTTTCGGTTTCGACGAATCCACCTGCCGTACACTGGCGATAGAAGTCGGCATGCAGAACTCTGGTTTGGCTGCCACTCTCGGCAAAATTTACTTCTCGCCGCTTGCTGCCCTACCTGGCGCACTGTTCTCGGTATGGCACAACCTTTCCGGTTCAATCCTGGCAGGTTACTGGTCTGGTAAACCTGTTGAGGAGAAAAAGGATCAGCGTTTGAAAAAACGCCGCGCTTAAGTCTTCGCTGTTTCAGTAAAATGCCCGGGAAACCGGGCAATTAAGGGTAACTTTGCTACCAGACGCTGATTTTTACTGAGCTGAAGGGCGCTTTGCTTTACACTGGAGGCCACTTCATAAGAGGCCGCAATGATGTCCACATCAAGACTGACACAACAAGATATGACCGAAGCCGAGCAGCGCGAAATGAAAACGCGGCTTGACCGCGCACGCATCGCCCATGGTCGCCCCCTGACAAACTCAGAAATCAACCACGTTAAAAAAACCTATATCGACCAATTGATGGCAGAACGTGAGCTAGCGGCTAAAAAAGTCCGCCAGATTAAAAAGCAAAAATCTTTAAAACCAGATACTTCAGCAACTTATTCCTGGTCTGCAAACAACCACACACGCGGAAAACGCTAACTTAGCGCCCTTTCTTCTTGCGCCCTGGCTGGGCAAAGCGTTTGCGCGAAGCAAGCTCTGCCGGGGTTTTTGCAGAACTTTTTGGCCCCGTGCTCGCCGGTTTTTTCGCAACAGCCGCAGGTTTTGCCTTTGGTTTTTTTGCAGGTTTCGCTTCGGAAGATGAATTCTCAATCAGTTTAAACAGCTCAATCAACTCATCGTCGGTTAAATCACGCCATTCACCCAGCGGCAAACCTTTCATGCTGACGTTCATAATACGGGTACGTTCAAGCTTCGTTACTTCATAACCAAAATGTTCGCACATGCGGCGAATCTGGCGGTTAAGCCCCTGCACCAGCGTGATTCGAAATACAAATGGCGCTTCTTTCTTCACTTTGCATTTTTTGGTTACGGTGCCCAGCATCGGGACACCCGCCCCCATGCCACGAATGAAGTCGTCCGTGACCGGTTTATTCACCGTGACGACGTACTCTTTTTCGTGGTCGTTGCCAGCACGCAGGATTTTATTCACCAGATCGCCATGATTGGTGAGGAAAATCAGCCCCTGAGAATCTTTGTCTAAACGCCCAATAGGGAAAACGCGTTTGCTATGGTTAACGTAATCGACGATGTTGTCTTTCTCACCGTCTTCGGTGGTACTCACGATTCCCACAGGTTTGTTTAGTGCGATAAGCACCAAATCGTCTTCGTCACGGGGTTCGATTAGCTGACCGTTGACCTTCACCACATCTCCGGCAAATACCTGATCGCCAATCGCGGCGCGTTTGCCGTTAATAAAAACATTTCCCTGTTCGATGTAACGATCGGCATCACGACGGGAGCAGATACCGCTCTCGCTTATGTATTTGTTCAGACGTATAGATGAGTTAGTCAGCATGGTTCCTCCGTAAAACCTGGAATATACCTTACCTGAGAGTCGATGCGAACAGGGAAAATCCAGGTGGCATGAACTTCTTTGCCACCCGCAGGTATGTTACTTAGGTGTCGCGGCAATCACGGCGAGTTTCTTCTGGATATCTTTATCCAGATTATTCA
>DASXXQ010000087.1:0-41987 GCA_036502985.1 Buttiauxella sp. | reverse complement strand
GAAGCTAGTTTGTACGTGCCTTCATCTCCAGCGCTTCATACACCTTTGGCAGTTGCGTACCCCGATTGCGGTTGGCCAGAAAACCCCATTTTGAAGTGGCGGGCCACGATGTAGCTAATATAGCGCCACAGGGTTGGGAAGGGCTGGCGATTCAGAGCTTATGTAATGCTTTTCTATTTCTGCCCGTAATAGGCGTCCGGCCCATGTTTACGGCTGAAGTGTTTGTGCAGCAGATAATCATCCATCGGATACTGAGAACGTTGCAGCGTGCCGGTGATCCACGCCATTTTCGCGACTTCTTCCAGCACAACGGCGTTATGAACTGCCAGCTCCGGCGTGGTTCCCCAGCAGAACGGGCCGTGCTGCGCCACTAAAATGCCGGGCATGTGCAGCGGGTTAATGCCTTCCAGCGTTTGGGCAATCACCCGGCCGGTTTCCAGTTCGTATTCACCAGCCACTTCTTCACGCAACAGCGGACGTGTACACGGAATGGCGCCCGCGAAATAATCCGCATGCGTGGTGCCTAACGCGGGAATCGCAACGCCAGCCTGCGCCCACGACGTGGCATGGGTAGAATGGGTATGCACAATGCCACCGAGTTCAGGGAAACGGGCGTAAAGCTCAAGATGCGTGGCGGTATCCGATGACGGTCTGTAGCGCCCTTCCACCACTTCACCGCGTAAATTCACGACCACCATATCGCTGGCCTGCATTTTTTCGTATTCCACACCGCTCGGCTTGATGACCACTAGCTCGCGCTCGTGGTCGATGCCGCTGACGTTGCCCCAGGTGAATGTCACCAGTCCATACGCCGGCAGCGCCATATTCGCTTCAAAGACGCGTTGTTTCAGTGATTCCGTCATGCCACTTCTCCCATATCCAGCCCGGCTTTCTGCATTTTATCCACGACCCACGCGCGTGCGTTGCGAACTTCCTGCATCGGGTCGGCAGCGGTTTCACTCCACATTTCGATGAGATAAGGCCCGCGATAACCGCTTTTCTGTAGCGTGTCGAAGCAACGCTCAAATTCCACGACGCCGCTGCCGAACGGTACATTTTTAAACACACCCGGCTGCGTATCTTTAATGTGTACCGCGACGATATGCCCGGCACCGCTCGCCAGCTCCATCTGCACGTCGTTGTCCCAGGCGGATAAATTGCCGATGTCCGGATACAGCTGGAACCACGGGTTATTAAGGTAATGCGTATATCCCAACGCTTTGCTGATTGAATTCATCAGAGGGTAATCCATGATTTCCATCGCCAGTGTGACCTGCGCCCGGCTGGCCATTTCGACAGATTCCTGCAAACCGGTACGGAAACGTTCACGGGTATGATCGTTGGCCTGCTGGTAATAGACGTCATAACCGGCAAGCTGAATGACACGGATGCCTAAATCCTGCGCCAGCACGATGGCCTTACGCATGATTTCCAGCCCCAGATTACGGGTTTCATCGTCCTCAGAGCCCAGCGGGAAACGCCGATGTGCGCTCAGGCACATCGACGGAATGCGGATGCCGGTGCGTGAAATCGCATCGACAACCAACATACGTTGCTCTCGTGACCAGTCAAGCCGCGCCAACCGGCTATCGGTTTCATCGACCGACATCTCGACGAAATCAAAACCCAGCTCTTTCGCCAGCGTAAGGCGCATCAGCCAGTCTTCGCCCGCAGGCAAAGCTTTTTCATAGATCCCGAGTGGAACGGCTTTATGCATCATGCGATTTTCCTTAGCCCCAGAGCTGGCTGATGGATTTTTTGAACTGACGCGCCGCGTCTACCGGGTCTTTAGCGTCACGGATGCTGCGCCCTGCGATGAAGACATGAACCGGAATGTCTTTGAACAGCGGCAGGTCTTCCAGCGCCAGACCGCCAGTAATCGTGACTTTAAAGCCCATATCGGAAAGACGTTTGATCGCCGTGATATCGGCATCGCTCCACGCCACACCGGCGGCCTGTGCGTCGCGGCTACGGTGATAAACCACCTGCTGGATGCCCGCGTCATGCCATTCTTTCGCCTGTTCCCACGTCCAGTAACCGGTCAGTTCAATCTGCACGTCACCGCCAAATTCTTTCGCCACGTCCAGCGCGCCTCTGGTGGTGTTAATGTCTGCACAGCAAATCACGGTGACCCAGTCAGCGTTAGCTTCAAAACACATGCGTGAAAGAATTTTGCCCGCGTCGGCAATTTTGGCGTCGGCCAGCACGATTTTTTCCGGATAAAGCGCTTTCAGGTCACGCACCGCGCGCACGCCTTCGGCTACGCACAGGATAGTGCCGACTTCGATAATGTCGACTTCGTTAGCAATCAGACGCGTAGTTTTGTAAGCGTCGTCCATAGACTGGTTATCCAGCGCAACCTGCAACATCGGTAATGAATGAGACATAGTGAATTCCTTCTCTGATGATTAAATAATGAATCAGTGAACCGCCGAAGCGGACGTCAGGTCGATCAAATCCAGCACCTGCTGAGCGGTGGTGCAGGCGCGCAGGCGCTCGAAGTTGGCTTCTTCATCAAACAGGTTCACGACCTGCATGATGCCGACTTCCTGATGCGCGTTGGCATCCACGGCGGCCAGCGTGATTAAGATATCCACCGGATCGTTATCTTCATGGTTGAACACCAGCGGCATTTTCAGCGTGACCAGCGCAAAACCGTTTTTTTTGACGCCCTCTTCCGGGCGACCATGCGGCATTGCAAGGCCCGGCGCAATCACGAAATAAGGCCCGAACCGCTCGACGCCATCCAGAATCGCCTGGTAATAGCGTGGCTCGACGACGTCGGCGGCGACCAGCATATCGACACCAATTTTCACCGCTTCCTGCCAGGTTTCAGCCTCAGCGTTCAGGCAGATCGAGTTATTCTCGGCCAGCGAATCTCGCAGTTTCATCGCGCGTTCCTTATTTTTTCAGCGAGGTTGGGAAGTGGGCATTAATGACCTCCATGATTTTTGGGCCGAAATCCACCGCCGAAAGCATGTTGCGCACACCGACGACGTATTTGTTGCCGCTGACGGTGATTTCGTCGGCGACGTGCGTGGACGCCACGATAATGTCCGCGCCGCTCAGCTCAGATTTGTACTCACCAACCGCGCAGCTGTTCATGGTGTGATCCACGCCTTCCTGTGTCAGAAACAGCCCGATTTTCATCTTCATGATCATCGAACTGCCTTGCCCGCAACCGCAAACTGCCAAAATTCGTACTGTCATGGGAACCTCGTTGATTAGTGAGTAATGAACTCATTAAGAGCTTGTTTTTCGGCATCTTCTTCGGCGCGAAGCGTGCGACCGGCGAAGAACATATACAGCACCGCGATCACGGCAATAACGCCAATGAAGGCCATGCCAACGCTAAAGAATCCCTGCATCATTGGCGGTGCCAGAATTGACCAGTCGGCCATACCCATCCAGGCGCTGAGACCGGTTAGTTTGATGGCCCAGACGCAGCCGAAGATTTCGATCATCCCCATCACCAGACAGATTTTCAGCGCGGCGCGCCAGCCACCAAAGTGATTTGCGAATACGCCGATGGTGGCGTTGGAGAAGAACATCGGGATAAAACCGGGAATGATCATGATGGAAGAACCCACGCCAAACAGAATGGCGACGGCAATCAGCTGGCCGATGGTGCCCCACATAAAACCCCAGACCACGGCGTTTGGCGCGAAGCTGTAAATCGCTGCGCAGTCGATAGCCAGAACGGCACCGGGAATTAAGCGTTGGGAAATACCGTTAAAGGCTTCAGTCAGTTCAGCGACGAACATACGCACGCCCTGAATGATGATGAAAATCGCAACCGCAAACATCAGGCCGGTTTGCAGGATGTAAATCGTCCAGTGAGTTTTACCGGCCATTTTCTGCAACGTATCGAGACCGAACGAGCAGAGAATAATGCCGAAGAACACGGTCATCACGATGGCGGTGGAAACGATATTATCGTGGAAAATATTCAGCCAGCCGGGCAGTTTGAGGTCTTCAACGCTGTCCTCTTTCTTGCCAAGATACGGTGCAATTTTGTAGGCAATCCATGACGCAAACTGCTGCTGGTGTCCGATTGAAAAACCGCTGTTTTCCGTCACGGACTGCGTCGGTTTGTACATCATGTTGGAGGTGATCCCCCAGTACAACGAAACCAAAATCGCCGTCGACCATATGGTGGTCCACATTGGCCAGCCGATGATGTAGAAGAAGACGGCGATCAGACCCGCCTGCTGGAACATGATATGGCCCGTCAGCATGATGGTGCGGATGCCAGTAATGCGGCGGAAAACCACCATCAGGATGTTCAGCGCAAGCGCGATAAGCACCGCATAACCAACCCAGCTGTAGGCATCGCCCATGCGTTCGACCGTTGCCATCATTGAAGCGTAGGTATCTGAAATAGCACCGTTAATTCCGTAGACTTCAGACAGTTTCGCCACTACAGGTTTAAATGTGCCCGTCAAAATGCCGGACCCCGCCTGCAGTAACATAAAACCGATGATGGTTTTGATGGTGCCTTTGATGATAACCGTCGCGCTCTTTCTGAGCAGGATGTAACCGAGCATGGTTACAAGCCCCAGCAATAACGGCGCATTGGTCATTATCTGATTAAAAAATACGGTAAAGAGGGTGTAGAGGAATTCCATATAACTCTCCGTCTGACCTTATTTGCTCTTTTTCAGCGCAGGACTCTGCACTTAAAAATGAGGGACAGATGCACTCTAATGCTCACCTTGAATCAAATAAAGATTCAAAATGATTATTTGTGAAGAGTCTCGCAAGATATCATTACACTCTCGTTCAACACACAAAGAGATAAATTTATATTTATATATTTATCAATAACATAAACAGATTGTCTTATTCAAGATCATTAGGCAACCTGTCTTTTATTCGCTCGAAACAGGTCAAAATCCAGCGATTAAAATCATTGCCATGACAAAATATCGATGATATTTTTATCATATTGAATCACCAAATGACTTAATATGATTCATTCAAACCAAACTCAGATGAGGGAATACAATGAGCAAAGTAGAAACGATCAGCCGCGAATCATGGATCCTCAACACTTTTCCGGAATGGGGCACCTGGCTGAACGAAGAAATCGAGCAGGAAAAAGTCGCTCCGGGCACTTTTGCGATGTGGTGGCTGGGTTGTACGGGGATTTGGCTGAAATCTGAGGGCGGCGCGAATATTTGTGTCGATTTCTGGTGTGGCGTGGGCAAGCAAAATCACAGCAGCCCGCTGATGAAAACCGGCCACCAGATGCAACGTATGGCGGGTGTGAAAAAGCTGCAACCGAACCTGCGCACCACGCCGTTCGTGCTTGATCCGTTTGCGATCAAAGAGATTGACGCCGTATTGTCCACTCACGACCACAACGATCATATTGATGTGAACGTCGCCGCCGCCGTGATGCAAAACTGCGCTTCCGATGTACCATTCATCGGCCCGCAAACCTGCGTGGACTTGTGGATTAGCTGGGGTGTGCCGAGAGAACGTTGCATCGTCATGACACCGGGCAAAATGGTGAAAATCAAAGATGTGGAAATCCATGCGCTGGATTCTTTCGACCGCACCGTGCTGATCACGCTGCCTGCCGACCAGAAAGCGGCTGGCGTTCTGCCGGATATGATGGATCTGCGTGCGGTGAATTATTTATTCAAAACGCCGGGTGGAAACCTGTATCATAGCGGCGATTCACACTATTCCAACTACTACGCAAAACACGGCAACAAGTACAAAATTGACGTCGCTCTCGGCTCCTACGGCGAGAACCCGCGTGGCGTTACCGACAAAATGACCAGCGTCGATATACTGCGTATGGCGGAATCACTGAATACAAAAGTCGTGATCCCGTTCCACCATGATATCTGGTCGAATTTCCAGGCCGATCCTCAGGAAATCCGTGTGCTGTGGGAAATGAAAAAAGATCGCCTGAAATACGGTTTTAAGCCCTTTATCTGGCAGGTTGGCGGCAAATTCACTTTTCCGAATGACAAAGACAATTTCGAATATCACTACCCGCGTGGATTCGAAGATTGCTTCACGACAAACACCGACTTACCGTTTAAATCATTCCTCTAAAGCATTGTGAGAAGAGGCGGATACTATTCTCTCTGCCTTTTCAGAAACAATATTATTAGCATTACTGCTCGTTTATAATCACGCGATAATCATCTACTTTCGGATTTCCCCGCGGAGACACCATGACAGAGCCACAACGTCACAATGCCATCCTTGATCTTTTGCAGCGTCAGGGTCAGATTTCTATCGCTGATGTCATTGATCATTTTGATATTTCTCCGGCCACAGCACGTCGTGATATCACTAAACTCAACGAGTTGGGGAAATTGCGCAAAGTGCGCAACGGCGCTGAAGCCGTTAACCAGCCGCGCCAGAACTGGACTCCGCTTAATATTCACCAAACCCATAATCTCAACGAAAAAATGCGTATCGCCAAAACCGCGGCCGAATTGTGCCAACCGGGCGAAAGCGTGGTGATTAACTGTGGCTCGACAGCGTTTTTGCTGGGCCGCGAGATGTGCGGAAAAGACATTCAGGTGATCACGAACTATCTGCCGCTGGCCAATTACCTGATTGAGCAGGAACACGACAGCGTGGTGATCATGGGCGGTCAGTACAATAAAAGTCAGTCGATTACGCTGGCGCCGCAGGATGGCGATGCGAGCCTGTACGCCGGGCACTGGATGTTTACCAGCGGCGCAGGGTTGACCACCGATGGCCTGTATAAAACCGATATGCTGACCGCGATAGCGGAACAGAAGATGCTGAATTACGTCGGAAATCTGGCTGTGCTGGTCGACAGCAGTAAAGTCGGGCAACGCGCGGGCATGCTGTTCAGCCGCACGGAACAAATCAATGTGCTCATCACCGGTAAAGAAGCCGACGGCAAAATTATCGAAAAATTACGTCTCAAAGGTGTGACGGTGATCCTGGTCTAACGCCTTTTCCGGCGTTGTTGAATAAATCGGATTTAGATAAAAAGTCTCCCAGTCAGTAATGCATCAGGTCAGCGCGATGGGTTCCTCACTGTTACTTTCTCCGTCTTCAACTCACAACGGGAATTCTCCGGAATGGGGTGAAATTAGTCAAACCTTTACGGTGCATGCTGATGTTGATACCGCTGCCACAAGGCTGAAACGTTATTTCCGCTTCAAGTCGGACGATAAAATTACCGCCGAAAAAAATAGCGGTAGAGGAAATTCAGGATGGGTGGCCAGTGTTATGGCAGAAGGAACGGGCTGGAACTCTCAAACTGAATCTTATTATAGGGTGAGCCGTATCTGGGGAAAAACTGACCATATCACACGGGGAGTTAGCCACGAGGGAAACAGCTGTCATGTTACCGCCACCTATCGCCTTGAGGATCCTTCTCACCTCAAAGCGGCCTGGACTGAAAAACTTTGGGCTCAAATTAGCCCGATGGCTGAAGGAAAAATTCGTTAGTCCTCCCGTAAAAAATTACCCTTTAAAGAAGCCCTCATTAAAAAAGCATGTTTTTCATTATATAAATTAGGGGGAAATCACCCTAGGGGATGATTTCCCCCTAGGGTTTGTCTAGCGCGATATCGGGTAAAGCCCGGGTTTACCAGTCATGAACTGCAAACCCGGACAGTACCTCACCACAGCAGTCAAAGTGAACGAGCGAAACATTAAGCCGCTTCATCAGTACGAAAGTCAGACGGCGCACATCTTTTGAAAATCCCCGCTTCTTTAACTCAAGCTGCGGGAAGTTGTAAGCGCTCAGCCGGACTAAATAGCCGGTACCCGTGAGGTGTATCCAGTCGGCATCCCCCCACTCGCAACGCTGATGACCCAGACGATGTAACAATTCAGCGTCTTGCTCAGCCAGGTGCGCCGTACTACACACAACGTACTGGTAAAGCTCAACAGGTTGCACACCTTCACCAGTAAGGCTGCTACCGGCATCGTTGACAGTAGACATCTTATGCATCCCTCGCCGGTGACACCGGTGAATTATCCTGCACCGACAGCGCCTCCGCCGGGAAAGCCATCAGAGGAGCCGAAAACGGCCCTGCCCCGAACTTCCCGCTGTCAACGTGGTCTCCGCAGTCATAACAGTCGTACCCCAGGACACCATTGATCGGTTCCTGGTACCAGTGGCGGATCTCGCAGTCAAATACGGCCGAGAGTTCCCCCATGAGCTCGCTGGAAGGCGGATACGACGGCGAATCAAACTCCAGGCGCAAACTGTTTATACGATCACGATGCCAAAGAACGTTGTGACCACATGGCCACTCCATCCCGTGAATGCGACTATACAAACTGCCCGTGGTAGACATGCCTGCAAGCAGGCGGTTGTTGCCGTTAAGTTCAGCCGCAAGTCGTGAGGGTATGATCATCAGCATGTCACAGTGACAGGCACGCTCCGGTCTTCTCCCCAGTTTCTCCCAGCATTCCTCACCGTCGATATGGGGTGACCAGGTAGCCACACCAAACCAGTCGATGTATTGCCGGGTCATCAGCTGCGCCATTATCTGGCGTGCACCCAGCGGGAGAGTTTCCCACCGGACGGCGCTGAGCCCTGACTGCGTCCAGATACGGTCAATTTGCTTGACGGTATCTGGATTGAGTACGGCATCCTTCTTCAGCACATCCAGCCAGTGCTGGAAAGCCAGGTTGGAAGCGATAGCTGGCCCCGTTCCGTGTGAGACCAACCCCGGGTAAGGGAGATATTCCACACTTTTCACCGGCTTGAGCACCCCGGCAGCGCCGGCCAGAAACAGCTGAATGCTCTGTTGTACTGCGTGACGGTATAAAGGTACTTCATCGCCGGCTACCCACTGCAACATGACGTCGATAGACACGGAACGGCCGGTGATTTCCAGTCGATTTTTGCACCATTCAAACATAGTTACTTCTCCTCTTCAGACTAAAAGAGAGAGAGCCTCCCCATCGGGGAAGGTCTCCCCCGATGGGTGGTTTACTGGTTAAGTCGGGTCAGACCCGGATCACGGGCGACTGATCATCCCGAGTGTTGCACCGGCCTCAAGGCCGGCAATCAGCTCATCGGCCGCACTCAGATAAGGCGAGCGCGGCAAGTAAGCAGAGTCGTTAAGGTGCGTCAGATGATACTTGTCCACCAGGTCGTTAATGGCTTCAAAGGATCTGATCCCCGTTTTTTGCAACGTCACGACACAGTCGTCGTCGCATAAATCGGTATCATTCAACGTCAGGCCATAGTGCCTGGCCAGCAATGCGGCTGCGGTAGCCTGCCAGAATTGTGATGTTTGCATCATTGTCTCCTTCAGGCCACTTTTGTGGCCGTTGATACTGTCTGTGAGTCACGCGTCAGGGTTAACAGAAACTCTGACGCTTCACGCGCATATCGGCACGCCCGGAACAGCGCTCTTTTGTCTTCTTTGAGTGCCTTCAGCCAGCCACTGACGTAGCTTTCATGCTGGACCTCACCGTATACGCCAAGCTCAGCGCAGAGAAAGGCGCTGCCCATCTCGGCAATCAGCTCCTCGAACGCATAAACCGGGTCCCCAAACATTCGGGTCGAAGAAGTTATCCCTTCCCGGTTCAGCCGTTTTTGATGACCACTCGCATGCACCAGTTCGTGAAGTAACGTGGACCAGTAATCAGCTTCAGTAAAAAACTGCCCGGAAGTCGGCATCACTATTTGATCCGCAGTTGGCCTGTAATAGGCTCGGTTTTGCTCCAGAAAGTTGACGCCCACACCGCTCGTGTTGAATATTTCCATCACACGGTTCATCACCGGTGCAGAAACCGTCCCCGCTTCTTCTTCAGTCATAAATGTGGCCGGTTCACCGGAAAGCGCTGCCGGCAGACCGTCGCACTGCTGGGTGTTAAACAGCTGTAAAGGTCTGAGCATCGACCGGGATTCCATGACGGGATTACCATCATCGTCAGTCAGTTTCGTGCCCTGTTTGTCTTCAGACTGGACTTCAAAAGGTTTGAAAATCACAGCAAGACTGCAGGTCTCTCCCGGGCGAACGTGTCCGCCGGCGAGCTGCGCCTGCCGGAAGGTGAGCCAGCGGTCAGAGCTAAACCCACGCTCCTCCGCCGCCATCCAAAGCAGTGGAATATTTATCCCGCTGTAGGCTTTGCCTGTTGTGGCATTCGCCGGCAGGCAGTTGCCGGCCCTCTTTTGCGCAGCACGCCAGGGTTTACGCCAGGGCGCGGTGCCTTTCTCAAGAGCAGCAAGGATTTTGTCAGTCACCTGCTGATACAGGTCCGCACGTTCAGTTTTGGGTGCCCTGCGGGCCGGGGTATGTTTTTTCATGGGATAAACCTTAAAAAGGCGTATCCCGACCAGTGGCGGGATATGCCACTGGAGTGGATGAAATTTAACGAGTGAAATAGGGGGTAACAATTTCCCCAGTTGGCGTCACCGAACTTATACGGTCTTTAAGTCGGGAGAACGCTCGAACAAACTGTTCCCGATCGGCTACTTTTGCCCGCTTACAATCGGTCCGGATAACGTCATCGAGCACGTAAAGTGCCGCCATACGCCACGCCGCTTTTTCCCGATTGCCCACACAGGCGAGATAGTGTTTATGCGATTGATCAAACATTCGCTCAATGCCATTTCGAAACTCAGCCACCGGAAGAAAAACCTTCTCAGGAGACCGGGTTTCACTCACGACGGTTGAAGTGAGGGGCGTGACAATGAAGTCATCATGCTCATTGAGGATCGCCTCTCTCGTCGAGTGTTTGATGAAAAAGGTAAAGGAATAGTCGATGCAAGGAAGGTGTTCGGCCACCCTCTCTTCCCAACCGTTATCTCGTCGGGGATCGAAACCCTCGGCATAAGCCATGTTCATATACCCGGGTTGTTTTTCATCCTCAGCCCGGATGTAAAAGCCGTACCCGTTTTCCAGGGTTATCGGTTTATTCAGGCCAGACGGGATAGTTAATACCTTACGCAGAGAAGCGGAAGTAAAACGGAACATGATAAATACTCCTGTTATTAACAGGAGAAACTTCCCGGGAGGAAGTCTCTCCGGGAAGTAAGGTCAAATAAGGTATTACGCGACGTTTTTAGCACCATCGCTAAAACGATAACGGTACAAAGCCAGATCGCGGGCCATTATTCGAGCCGCTTTCATGGCCTGACGCGCAGAAGGCCAATGGCCGCAGGTGCCAAAGCTATGCACCTTCCAGTCGCGGGAACTGCACCCCGTACGGCAGGCTATGTTAGCAGTAAACTGCCCCTGGCCGTTTGGGATGACCTCAGGACGGAAACTCAGCTGCCCGGTGCGATTGGTGAACCAGTCATTGTCGTTCTGCCCAAGCACAGTAGAAAAATGAGCCAGGACATCGGAGGCTTTCTGTAAAATGGAAATGATGATTTTCATGGTGTTTCTCCTGCAGTTGAGCGGAGAAACCTTTACCCATACGGGGAAGGTTTTCTCCGCATGGGTGGTCAGTTAGGTTGTCCTGTCAGGACATGGGTGAACCACAATTAATAATAGTACACAGCCTCGGCGCCTTTACGGAAACCATAATTCCAGGCGTGTGCATCTGTGGCGTGGCCAGGAAGCACGAGTTCGGTCACATACTTTTGAAAAAGATAATCAGGTATCAGGCCGGACTCGCAGGCATAGCCAAACTGTTCGGCAATCCAAATTATTTCCCAGATTCGTGATGGGAAGCCGTCGGCATCGACGTCATCAGCAATACCACAACGTTCTAACGCATGTATCGTCAGCAATGCCGTTTCAATATCAGAAACCAGCACGATGAAATCGACAGTTGAACGCGTACACGCCTGGATACGCCCGACAGTAATGTCGTATGAAGACATGGTAAAATCCTCGAAGTAAAGGGGTACCATGCCCACAGGGAGCAAAGTCCCGGCAGAGTAAAGAATGTGAAAAGCTAGATAGCAAAACACCGTGAGGTAGAGTGAAAGAGTAAAACGTGTGAAGTGAGCCTTAACCCGAAGGTCTCTGTTTGCAAAGGTTAAACAGATTTAACGTAACCGCCCGAAAGCGCCATCTCCCAGGCCATGATGGCATTGGCATGTGATTACCCGAAGGCGTTCCTCTCAAATCACCGGAACATTGGCAGTTGTCAGAGACAACGTAAGCGAATTAATCGTACACAATCCCCGCATTTCCGGCAATAGTGTCAACACAAAGATTTTCCCACGTCGTACTATAAGCCCAGGAGATAAACTCCTCAGCAGAAATACCGCTACTGCCGAGAACATCTCTCTTAAAAGAACCGAGATCGAAATCAATATTGTCAATAAAGTCTTCAGTAATGCGTACTGGGTACTTACGCCAGTCGGCCTGTAATACTACCGCTGAAGAAATGTCGGTGGTAAGACCAAAGTAGTCGGGCATGTTAACATCACCCTCATAGGTGTATTTCCAGAACACGAACCCAATAATCGAATGCACAAACGACAATTTTTTCACCCATCGTTCTCTACCTTGTTATAAACACGCGTCACGTAATGCCCTCGACCATCCCCATGACCTAAATCCATGGAAACTAATGCCTCGGCTTCTTTCTGGGTAAATCCCTTTTCTAAATGGTATTTCATGGCATCTCTTGAATAAGCATATCGCAAACTGTGGGGAGCATATTTACCGACAAGACCGGCCTCTCTGACAATATTGCGGTATCGTTCAATGGCAAGGTGGATCCCAGCTTTATCTATCAATTTCCCGTTGTTATTTTTTATAAAACGTATTGCGTTATTTACGACACCAAGCAAAGTCTGGCGGTCAATTATCGTCGTATCGCGAGGACGTCCCCCTTTCGTGCCGAAAACGATCCTGACTTTTTCCTGGTCACTCTGAAGAACCTTCTGCCAGGTCATTAATGACTTAACAGATTGCATCGTTTCTTCCGTACGTAAACCAAGATGCCGCGATAATTCCATGGCGATTGCAGCACCCGCATCGACTTTACGGATTTTATCAAGCGTCTCATTATATACATCATCAGGAATGGCGACTTTGGTGCCATCTCGACTGGTTCCTGAGATACCTAACGCCGCATTGCTTAATTTCTCATGCTCTGGATTAGCCATAAATGTTTTACCCGCAGTGCGAAGTATCGCCCGGATTGCCGCCATTTCATTTTGCAACGTACGTTTAGAAATGTTCTCTGAGAGTCGGCTTTGTATGTAAAGCCCTATATGATGCGTTTTCAAATTCCCGATATCACGAATTTGAATGTTCATTTTTAATAAACGGTCAGCCAAACGATCGGCTATTTTCATTCTGTCGGAAACGGTCTTAAAACTTCCTCCCGCTTGGCGAGCAAGCGTGACCAGGTTTTTATTTAATTTCGCCATAAACACTCCAAATTGACACAAGGTGAGTTAGGCATTCCGTCTCGGTGAACGGAATGCCTAACTCACCGGCTCCCCGGATACTTCAGTTAAAAACATCTCACCCCGACGGCACGGTTAATTTTGCGCTTCCTGCGTCTCAACAGACATCTGTGCATCGGGGCGGCGAAATGTTGAGTTCTTACGAGGCTCCCCAGGTCTCAGACCTGTTCGCGGCTTACGCCGGGCTGATTTGCATCAGTCTACCTCCACACACCAGTTTCCTGGTGTCGCCATCGATGTCGTGCTGATTTACTTCCTCTAATTTAAAAATTGTCTTCATACGGGTTCTCCGCTGATACGACAGTTGGTGAATGATTAATGACCTGAATGACGGTTAAACGATCTGTTATGCGTTTTAAAACCGTCACTACGTGTTGGTCAGATGGTAGAAATGTTGTTGAAGTGGCAGTACGTCAGTGCTGCCGGTTGTGCGCTGTGCGCGTCACTTGGTACTCGTTTTACTCGAACGCAAGTGACGCCGCGCTCCTCTGCTCTCAATGCGTACGTGGAAGATGCCAAATTTTCAAATTGGCATACCCACAGTCCGCAAAGTTCGCAACCGGTAGCTGACGTCAAAGCATCAAATCGAAACGAGTAAACACCCGCAGAGGGACTCTGCGAAGAAGGGTACTGCGCCAGGCAGAACGTAGTGAAGGAGGCCTTAATCGTCTAAAACGATCCTCGTTTTCAAAGGTTAAACGAGGGTACCGCCCGAAGGCGCCACCTCTCAGGTTAAGGTGGCATTGGCATGTGATCACCAGAAGGCGCCCCTCTCAGATCACCGGGACATTGGCATGTTGCTTTACGCAACGGTATAACGAACTTATAGTAGATTGCCCCGGGTTCATTTTTCAAGTGGATCATTAAAATCTGAGTGAGGTTGGTCTTAACTGAAATTTACTCATCAGATGAGAACAAAGACTCAGTATGTTATCCTAGAATTATGAGGCTTCATTATTTCAGTGAGAATACAACAAAGGGGTGCATTATTATTAATGATGGACATTATTTTCTCCGAACCGGAGGGATACCGACAGACGTCCTCTGTGGGGCGCTTACAGCTATTTAGCATTACGAGCCTAATTGCTGGCCGACACAGAATTATAGGCGCGCTTTTTTGACCGCAACCTCTGCATTGACCAACCCATATCCAAACCAGGGACTCCATCCCGTCACATCAAAATTCCCATTATGAAAAGGAAAAACAGGAGCATCTTCAATAACAACAGAGGGTGTTCCTGCAGAGGTAAAACTAGTCACTGGATAAGGGCATAGGTTCAGTGACTTACTTGCGGAATTTTTAATGATTGTTGACACCTGAGTAGCATCAAGACCCGGATTAGCACTAATAACCAGGGCAGCGACACCGCCAACCAGTGCGGCAGCCCCTGATGTCCCTTTAAAATTATGGGTAAACCCAGATTCATCAGCTGAGCATGTGGTTAGCCCCTTGTCTAGATATAAATTTGCACCAAAACAGTGGCGATTATTCGATGGAGCGCATACCGATAGCCCAGTACCATAACAGGAATAGTGCGCCCTTTGACCATGGCAGTTCACTGCGCCCACTAGCAGAACATTTTTATTTCCGATAAGGCTGTGTGTAAACTGGTAGGCTTTTTTTATATCGTGCAGATGTCCCTCAGAATTCACATAACCGTCCCATACAACACTTTCATCGGAAGTATGATGAATAGGACATCCTGAATTACCTGCAGCCCAGACGAAAAGGATCCCTCTCCCCCTACGCCCACCCGTACGAGAAAGCATCTGGATCATCCTTAACGTTTCATCATCCATTATCATTGAGGGTAGACGTGCCCACGTATTAACAAAAACATCAATCTTATCAGACAAAAATGAAAGAATACGCCTGAAACCATCCTGAGTGATATGGAAACCCTTATTGAATTCCCAGCGGACAGGAAGCAACCGGCAACCAGGAGCCACGCCAACGGGCATCAAAGAAGATAATGGTGCGGCCATAAGTCCAGCGAGAGCAGTACCATGTCGGTAACCAGGAATAAACATACGTTCCTTCACGCTTTCTGTTTCACCAGATATCAGCCTACCATTCTCAAGGAAAGCTGCAGATGCAAATTTTCCATCCCGGCTATCTATGGCTGAAAGAAGGCAGCCATCATCCGCAAAACCAATAGTGACCTGGTTATCACCATAGTGACCCAGAACATGCCAAGCCTTTTCTGCATGGATACTGCAGAAGTTAGGAAGACCATTTTCGTCACATCCATGCAAGTGCCATTGATGTTGATACATTTCTGATTTGCTAAGGTTTATCAAAATATCATCTGACATTATAGATTAGCCTGCTGCTTCCAGAGCGTGTAGTAAACCCCACTTTTTTGGACCAGTTCATCATGAGTTCCTTCTTCAATGATGACGCCTTTATCAAGGACTATTATGCGATCCATACCAATGACAGTGGAGAGACGGTGCGCCACAGCGATGACCGTTCTGTTTACCATCACTTCATTCAGCGAAGCCTGAATATCAGATTCGGTAATCGAGTCGAGAGAAGAGGTAGCCTCATCCAGTATAAGAATGGGAGCATTTCGTAACATAGCGCGACATAAGCTTAGTCTCTGCCGTTGCCCCCCGGATAGCTTTACTCCCCTGTCACCAACCAGCGTGGCAAAGCCTCTGTTTTTCCCATCTGTACTTTTTTCTATAAAATCCAGACATTTCGAACGCTGTGCCGCTATAATAAGTTCCTCTTCTGTGGGGGTATCGCATCCAAAGGTAATATTTTCATAAATAGAACGATTAAATAAAATATTATCCTGACTCACGACACTAAAATGTCTGCGTAAATCAGCCTGATTGACAGATTTAATATTTTTGTTATCAAGGTAGATAGCACCTGAGTCTGGATCATAAAACCTAAGCAATAGGCTCAGAATCGTTGATTTACCAGAGCCTGATTCACCGACAATAGCGACTCTTTCTCCTTTATGAATATGAAGGTTGAGTCCACATATCACAGAGATATTCCGCTCATATTCAAAGAGCACGTTATCAAAATAAACATCTCCTTCAACAGCGCAAAGAGGTATAGCGACATCCGGGTCTGAAACCTGGTTGTCATGACACAAAGTGTCCAGGGAAGAATTAAATAATCCTATTGCGCGCATTGCACCCGTGAGCTGGTTCATCAGTGTTGCCAGAAGGGCTTCGAGCCTGAAGACCAGACCAAAAATGACAGATATTTCCCCAACAGTAAGCTGACCACTTTTCCAGGAGATCACGGATAAATATCCTGTCGCAACCATTGCAACAGAGCTTGTGAGAATCTGCAGCGTTTCTGCAGTGGTTATGGCGCGTAAAAATCCTACTGATTTTGAGATGAAATCATTAAGATATCCTGAAATATATCTGCCTTCATTTCCTTCAGGAGACAGTGACTTAACGTTGGCTATATTAGAAAACACATCCACCAGATGACCATTAATCACGTTAGAAGCATCTGCAGAAGTTCTGGAAAGTTTCTTAATCCTGGGAGCATATCTCAGTGATAATGTAGTATAGAAAATCAACCAGAGAATGATAACCCCGGCAAAAGCAAAATTAAGCGAGCTCATAAAACCGATAACAAGGATAATGTACGCAACATTCGACCAAATTATCTGGAGAATACTGAGTAAAAACTCGGTAACTGCTTGACCTGATTGCCATACTGCAGAAGAAATTTTTCCAGCATGTGCGCGGTTAAACCATGCCATATCATTATTGATAGTACGCATATAAAGTTCCCAACGTACAAGAGGGCTGAACTTAGCTCTGATACATTGATCACAAAGTAAACCTATCAGTAATGATGTCAAAGGCCGAATGATAATAAAAAGAATGGCAGCGAGGACCAAAAGTTGATGTTGGTTTACAGAATAGAGTACTTTTTCATCTGAGCCATTAAGAGTATCAATTATTCTTCCAACAATATAAATGACCCCCACATCCACAAAAGCCTTGATTAAACCAGCTAAAGCAATGATAAAAATTAGGACTTTTATTTTTGAAATAAAATACCACAGTGTTGGTTTTTTTTTATAAAAAAATCCATTGTGTGAAGGTAATGGATCTATAAGACCTTCAAAGTAACAAAAAACATACCTCAACATCACATTTTCCTTCTAGATATAAAATACGATGGCAGCATCATCTGCCATCGTATTAATTCTTATTTACTACGTTATTACGTAGACTTCTTTACCAGTGGCCGCCTAGTCCTCCCCCCCCCATACCAACAGCGCCTCCGCGACAACAAAGGAACTCGAAGTTACCTTCTTTTTCATCTTCTTCGCTGGAAATAAATTGTGCAGAGTCTTGAAGCGTCTCTTTATCAGTCATAATATCTTTCTGATTCTTAATATTTTCATTATTCATTTGAACACCTGTAAGATTGAAAGTTAACATACGAAACATTAAAAATACGACTATCCATTTAATGCTTCCATGACGCTGAACTTCAGCAATTCTTTGGTGATATGACAAAGTGGGCCATGCTGGCTGACCTTATCATTGTTAAGCCTAGCGGAGAGACATCCGGATGCACAACTCCACCGTGCAAAACACTGCTGACAGTCAGAAAAAGACGTAGTATCTATTTTTCTGAGACTGTTTATTTTATTCATATTGAAAATAAATTCATTAGAATTAAATTTGCCAACATGATAAAAATCAAAACCATCATTTTCCTTTCTGCTGTAACGATGACACCCAGCAACGTTACCTTCCGCAGTAATCGCGAACTCTATCCCGCAAAAACGGCTTGAACGTCTGGTTATATTTGTCATCATTTTGCAGGTCACTAAAATTCCATTTTTTTTTCCATATTCGTAGGCATCAATAAATGAGTCGACAAATTTTTGCTGTTCGGGTTTAGTCATTTCCACATCACTGGCTCGACCTATTTCAGCCATAGGCTCAAGTCTTATTGTTTTTACGCCTGTGTTATCACGAGTGTATTCAACCATCTCTTTTAGCCGTCCTGAAGCTGAAAAGGAGATCGTAGTTCTAAAATGACATGGGACATTATATTTACACAATAATTCTGCTGCTCTCATTACAGACTTATGAGAGTTTTTCCCATTAGGGAAAGAGCGGTTAATCTGCAGCTCAGGTAATATGTCGCAGGATAATGTGACATATTGAATGTTCTTTTTAATCCACTGCACTTTATCTTCGGTGATGAGTACCCCATTGGTTATCAGTCGGATCCAGTGGCGGACACCTGCAGTATCTGCACTTAAACGAATATAATCAGTTATCCAGACAAGTAACTCCCATTCAATGGTTGGTTCTCCACCGCCCAGAAATCGGAACTCTGCTTGCTTATGTTTATGTTTTTTTGCATTCCCAATAACAAAATCAACAGCTGCCTTCGCAATTGCTTTGGTCATTGGCTTAAAAGTCTGTTTCGACGAACGAGCATAGCAATAGCTACAGGCAAGATTACAGTTTTCAGTGAGAAGTAAGGTTGCCTCTATCGGCCGAAAATCTTCAATATCGCCGATACAAGGAAGAGGACTAGCTGAATCGGAAATAAGCTCCTGATTAAGTAGTGTCTTTATAAGTGCATTATCCCAATCGGTTTGATCCAGAGGATGGCGATCCTGCAATCTTTCCAGTAAGGGTAGGTTTTCTTCCGCTGTTTTAACAGCATACCCCCTGATCGGAAAATGAACGTAAAAGAATCCATCTTTCCCGTCAAAAAAATACATCTCTGTATTCACAACCTGGTTCATATTATTACCCTATCTAGTGATCTAAATATTTAGTTTTTTTATGAAATCTTTTACTTCTTCAGGTAATTCGATGGTGATAAATGGGTAGTCTGATATTTTATCTGTGTGGCGCTTATTAAATAATGCATGTAGATGAAAATGCCATGCATGCTTGAAAATACAAAAAGTTATTCCATGTGAGAAAAACACACCACAGTGACGACTAACATTAGAAAATGTTTGCTCAATACCTGAAGACATTTCATAATGTAATCCAAGATTTTTCTTCCATATTCTTGTATGTGGGTCATGTAAAACAATTCCCTCATTAGTAGTGAAACTTTTTCGAGCAGAACATCGAATTTTATTTTTACCTTTCAGGGATAAGCATGAGCAGGTCAATGCATCATATTCATCAATGCCGTCAAAAGCATTACGATAGCCTTCCTTTAAATAAAGATCATCTGCATCATGCAACATAACCCAGTCAATATCGGTGCAATCATATAGAATGTCTAATGCAAAATTTCTGGCTGCAATCTGGTCATAACCACCTTCAGTAATACTCAGATCATACCCCTTTCCAAAATTTCTCGTATATAAGGTAATTTTATCAGTGAGCTGTACTTTACTATTAATAAAAGAATCAGTTTGAACAATGATGATTCTCCTAACATATTCTGATTGTGCTGAATATGTTAGGGTCATAATTGCGAGAGCTAACTCTTCACTATTGACGGTACAATAAATACCCACTCTTTTATTTGTCATGGACATATGACTCAGTAATTAATGCATGTTCTGAGGTTATTTCTAAAGTGTAATCGCTGTACATGATCAATATCAAGTTTTTAAAAGAGTGTTCATATATTTATCAATTAAAGATATTTCACTGTAATTGTAATGATCACGCTAAAAATCCATCATTATCTCTTTATTTAAGCTAAAGTCAGGTTTTTGCTCTGTAATTCATAGTTGTTTTCAGCGTGTGTTAAGAAATGAATGTTACATAATGTGTAATTTCAATTTTTTATTAGCTTGCTAATTTATTAGTAACGATTAAATTACATCGAGTTAATGATTGGTAGCTAGCGGAAAAATCCCATAATTGTTTGAGGTAAATAAAGTTTGTAGATAATTGCGCTGAATTGATTAGGGTAGGTTGTTATACCTGCGTATGCAGACCTAAAAATAATTGTGTACGTGATGATATCATATGCAGAGAAATTATTTAGTTGGGTAATATTTAATGTTTGTGGTATTTGACTGTGTTCAGCTGATGCAGCGGGGTAAATCTTAAGCCACTGAAAACAAGTCTTGGGAAAAAGATGTGATCTTACCCAGCAATAGTGGACACGCGACTAAGGGCTCTTGTCGTTGACCGTTCACTGCGAGTACAAATTTCCCAGTGTGCAAACAAACCAGGTTTAGCGCTCTGTATCTTTCTTAACCATTCATATGCCTGCGCCAGGCTACTGTGCACCCGCTTATATTTGCGGGTAACCCATTTAGCAAGTTGCAGATCGACATGAATGGCTATGCAGTTCATTGCTGAACGATAAAAACGGCCATAGTACTTAACCCAGCCTCGTAACATGCGATTGAACCAGCAAGCCATTACTTCCAGCGGTAACGGGGTTTTGTAACTTAGATCCCAGCCCCGTACTGTTGGTCGGATTGCTTTCGCCGCTCTGGAGCTATTGCTGGCAGGAAACTCACCGACAGTTCTCCTTCTTTCGAGACCGACTTTCTTGGCCTGAACGTGTAGCCCAGAAAGTCGAAGCTGATTTCAGGATATGCCTCCGTTCTTTCCCTGTCCTTACAGTAGACAACTTTCGTCTTGCCCGGACTCATCTCCAGCTTGCAACCCGCCAGACGCTTTCTGAGACGGCTATGCAACATCATTGCCTGCGCATGGCTTTTGCAGTGAATGGCTATGTCATCAGCGTATCACTCAAACCGGACGACGGAAAATTCCCGTTTCATCCACATATCAAATGCATAGTGCAGGAACAGATTGGCAAGCAATGGACTAATGACTCCTCCCTGAGGAGTCCCTTTAGCCCTTATTTGCACCGTTCCGTCCGGCATGCATACTGACGCGGTTAGCCATCGCTCAATGTAGAGTTGCCCCCATCGACAGTCCGTATGTCTGCGTACCGCTCTCATCAGGAGTTCGTGATCGATGTTGTCGAAGAACCCCTTGATGTCCACGTCCAGTACCCAGTCAGTACGCCAGCATCGTTGCCGGGATACCTTCAGGGCATCGTGCGCAGATTTGTGCGGGCGGTAGCCATAAGAGTCATCGTGGAATAATGGCTCCAGAATCGGTTCCAGCATGTCGTTGACAACCATTTGCGCGATGCGATCCGCTACCGTGGGTATCCCCAGCGGTCTCGTTCCTCCCGTCGCCTTGAGTATCTCAACACGCCGAACCGCTGGCGGCATATAGCTGCCCGAGGCCATTCGATTTCAGAGTTTGTACAAGTTCCCCACGAGGTTCTTATCAAATTCCTCAATCGACTAACCATCGATTCCGGCGCTACCTTTGTTGGCTTTTACCTTCTTGCACGTGCTTCAGGCTACCTGTCTGGATAACGCAAATGGTTTGGACTGGCTCACAGACTCCTCACGCTTATGCGGTTGACCCGTAATAGAGTCCCAACAACTGACCCTCTTCGCTCCATGCCCATTACAGACACTTCATCACTACTACGGAGCCATCTGCTCCTGTGCCCCGCATTGGTACTTAGGCGCTTGCAGGTTTTCTTCTCGACGCCGCTCCCTTCGCATCCAGGTTCCCACGTTCCATACCAGAGCTTGTGTTGTGCTCATGCTGTCTATATGCCGGATGTCGCCCTGACAGTAACCAGCTAACCGCTGGGCTTATCACACACCGCTTAGAAAGCGCGTTTTTGACATCATCTTGTTCCTTTCGACACTGCATCTACAGTTCACTCTCGTTCATCTTCACAACACATACATGACGCATCTGACTGCGCCTTTTCACTGACGCTCACCACCACCGCTCTTAACGGCAGCAGCTCAGGGTAGTTTGAAGGCTGCGTCTGGACGCCGCCTCCGAGGGGCCAACCCTCATCTCTCGCACAGCATTGCACCCTTATTTGCCACAGGGTGCATTCGTGGCACACGGAACCCGGAACCCGCCAAAATGTTGTCTTTATGGAGTAATGGGAGCGAAGCTATAATATGACGACATTTGTCTTAGTTTGAGAGCATGAAAATCCTGTTCGTAGTGAACATCAAGGGATGATTAGATAATGCGCAATTACATAGATTCAGAACGGTAAACGGGTGCTGTCCCGGGGAATAATTTCGAAACCGACATCGACAATCTCTCCCTCACAGGCCTCATTCTCGCTCATTTTTAACATCATTTCAGCCGTTCTGGCTGCCATGATGTCTGCGTTTAGATTAACGCTCGATAAAGAGTAAGGAGCCAGAAATGCACTGGATGGGAAGTCACCGAAACCCAGAATACTCAGCTGTTGCGGAACCTGAATCTTCTTATCGAACGCTTCCATCAAAAGTGCACTGGCAATCGCATCACTGGAACAAAAAATACCGTCTAATCCTCGTTCCTTGACCAACGTTTTCATCAGCAAAGAACGGCTGGCCTGATAAATATTGTCAGTACGTGGAATGTCCACCACAACGTGTTGCAGACCATGGGCGTCAAGCGCTGTCGTAAAGCCCTGATATCGTTTTTGAGCACGAATATCTTCATTAAAGCGCGTTGTGAAATAGGCCAGTTTTTTACACCCTGACTCAATCATAAATTGTGCGGCCTGAAACCCGACATGCGTGTGGTCGTTCCCCACCTGAGCCAGGAAATGGTCACCTTCTATTTGCCACATCTGAACTACCGGTGTTCCGCTGTTTTGCAACATTTTCACTGTGGAAGGATTGTGATCGGCACCGGCAATAGCGATGACGGCGGGTGACCATTGCAGTATGGCTCTGACCTGCTCTTCTTCTTTATCCAGACTATGATCATGCGAGGCTATCGAAAGTTGGTAGCCTGCCGCACTGACGGTGCGCTCAATTTGCTGGATAACACGGCTGAAAATAATGTTCGCAATAGATGGCACGATCACCGCCATGCTGCTGCTGCGCCCACCGGTAAACTGGCTCGCTATCTTATTGTGGACATAGCCCAGCTCATCAATAGCCGCCTGAATTTTCTTGCCTGTTTTAACCGAAACCTTTTCGGGATAACGGACAAAAAGCGAAACCGTAGAAGGTGAAACATTCGCCAGACTGGCAACATCATCAAGTTTTACTGCTTGTCGTGATCTCTGGCGCATTTTGATAACTCACTTTAGTTTCCGGCTCCATGTGTGTTGCTCTGTTTTTCGTCTGTTCATCACGTTTTTTCAGCCAGCCCATGAGTATCAAGGCAAAAAACCAGACCGCGGCAATCAGCAGCGGGTAACTGTCTGGAACGCCAGCAGTGTTTGCGATACCCAGAGGCGAAAGAGTGATGTAAAGGCTGACCAGAGTGGCGAGCATCATAACACTGGCTGTATTCGCATACCGCCATTTTTCCATGGGAATGGGCGGCGACTTGAGCGAGGGCTGGTAGTCTTTACGCGGTTTTATCTTCCCTATAATCAACATTATGGCGATTTCTACAACGAACAGAATTCCCATCATATGGATGTAGTGAATGGGAAGCACCTTATCCAACCCGGAGAAGGTATAAATACTGTAAGCGACAATATGGAATACCAGAATCAGCTTGGCAGCAGATGCTGGAACCCGGCGATTGAGAAAACCAATCAGGATAATGGCGATTATCGGGATGCTATAAAAACCGGTAAAACGGCGCATCAGGTCAAATATTCCATTCGGTGTATTTAACAGTAACGGCGCGATAGCAATGGAGACCAAAGAAAAGGCGATCGAGGCAATTTTACCCACGCGCACCAGTTTCTTCTCGTCCGTACAGCCCGTGAGTGGGCCATAAAGATCGATAACAAACAGCGTTGCGCTGGAATTAATAATGGAATTGAAATGGCTGATAACGGTCCCAAAAATAGCCGCAGCAAACATCCCAATCAGCCACCAGGGCAGCACGGTTTTTACCAACATCGGATAAGCAAAATCACCGTGAGTCAGCCTATTGCCAAACAGGTTCAACGCTATCAGTCCAGGTAACACCATCACGACTGGCACAAGCAGTTTGAGGGTGCCTGCCAGCAATACGCCTTTCTGGCTTTCCGCCAGCGATTTTGCACCGAGCGTACGTTGAATGATCATCTGGTTGGTACACCAGTAGAACAGGTTAGCGCATAGCATCCCGGTAAAGATGGTACTGAAAGGGACGCTTGAGTTAGGGCTTCCGATGGCATTGAGCTGTGCAGGGTTGTTTCTGAGTAGTGTTTTCGCGCCTTCAAGGAACGAACCGTCACCGAGCATAACTAACCCCAGAATAGGGATCAGCAGGGCTGCGATCAACAGGATGACACCGCTTATCGTATCTGAAACGGCCACCGCTTTAAGGCCCCCTGCAGTGGCATATAGCCCGCCCACCACACCCATCGCCAGAGACAAAATGGCAATCGCCCAGGAATAGGAAATAGTCAGGCTGTCATGGAAACTGAACATAGAATCCATCGTAATGGAGCCCAGATAAAGGCTACAGGGGTTTGCCATAATGGCATAGCCAATGAGCAGCATAATACTCACCATACGGCGAGTATTGACGTCAAAACGTTCTTCCAGAAATTGCGGCATGGTAGTGATGCCACGGCGCAAATAGCGCGGTAAGAAGAAAATGGCCATGGCGATAGTGGCTACTGCCGCTGTGCTTTCCCACGCCATCCCACTGATATCAAATTTATAGGCATTGCCATTGAGCCCAACCAGCTGTTCAGCGGATAAATTTGAGAGCAGCAATGAACCTGCGATGAAATATCCTGACAAACCGCGCCCTGCCAGAAAAAAACCTTCCACGCCAGATTCCGAAATCCCTTTTGTTTTCCTGTAAGAATATAGCGCTACGATTATTAAAAAAAGAAAAAATGTCGACAAAGTCACAAGGAGCGTGGCCATGAAAGTATCTCCAACAATACGATTACCTCACTATTACATGCCATTCTATCGGTGTGTTATCAAAAAAGCATAAATTATGAAGGAGATTATGAAACCCATACAATAAGTGATGCTTATTAGAGATTGATCACAAAACCAGTTATTTTCACCTTGTTAATCGTAGCGCTACGAATGTACCGTAAAGGCAATTTCAGAACACAGGTCAGGATCATGACATTCAACCAAAGCAGCCTTAGCCGGCTTGAGATTTCACAACTGCGCAGTCAGCGCTGGTATGCACCTGACACTATTCGTGCATTTGCTCACCGCCAGCGTAGCCAGCAAATGGGGTTCAGCCGCGATGAATTTATGGGCAAACCCGTTATTGGGATCATTAATACCTGGAGCGACCTGAGCCCCTGTCATTCTCATCTGCGTGAGCGGGCAGAAGCCGTGAAGCGCGCAGTATGGGCCGCGGGTGGTTTTCCTGTTGAACTTCCTGCTCTGTCCGTGGGTGAAGTGCTGGTTAAACCGACCACCATGCTTTATCGCAATTTCTTAGCGATGGAAGCAGAAGAATTACTGCGTCAACATCCGGTTGATGGTGCTGTGCTGCTAGGGGGGTGTGATAAATCAACGCCAGCGTTACTGATGGGCGCAATATCTATGGATATTCCGGTGTTGTTTTGCCCTGCTGGGCCAATGTCGTCCGGCAAATGGCGCGGTCAAAAAACCGGTGCGGGTACTCATACCAAGAAATACTGGGATCAGCTACGTACCGGTGCTATCACGCAACATGACTGGGTCGAACTGGAAGGCGCAATGACGCGTTCCATTGGTACCTGCAATACGATGGGAACGGCCTCGACCATGACATCCATTGCTGATGCCATGGGGTTCACGCTTCCGGGTGCCAGCTCCATTCCTGCGGCAGATTCACGCCATGTGCAAATGGCGGCGCAATGTGGAAAAACCATTGTGGATATGGTGTGGTACGACCATAAACCCTCCCGTTGGCTGACCCGCGACAACTTCCATAATGGCATCGTGGCCTACATGGCATTGGGTGGTTCAACCAACGCAGCCATTCATTTGATCGCCATGGCTAATCGGGCGGGCATTACCCTGACGCTTGAAGATATGGAAGCGGTTGCCCGCGAAGTGCCTGTGCTGGCAAACCTTTTCCCATCAGGCGATCAACTGATGGAAGACTTTTTCTTCGCGGGTGGCCTGATGGCGCAACTGAAGAAAATCTCACACTTCCTCAAACATGATGCGGTGGGCGTGCTCAATACGCCTGTCAGCCAGTGGATCTCTACGGCTGAATGCTACGACGACAACGTTATTCGTGGTCTCAATAATCCTGTTGTACCTCTTTCTCAAGGCTGCGCTCTGACTGTGCTGAAAGGCAATTTATGCCCGAATGGCGCGGTGATGAAATCCTCTGCGGCAAAACCTGAGCTGCGCCAGCATCGTGGCCCGGCGCTTGTTTTCGATAACCACCAGGCATTATCCGAACAAATTGACCACCCGGATCTGGACATCACCGCAGACACGGTACTTATCTTGCGAAACGCAGGGCCAGTGGGCGCACCGGGAATGCCGGAGTGGGGCAATCTGCCTATTCCTAAAAAGCTGTTGCAACAAGGTGTGACCGATATGGTGCGCATCTCTGATGCCCGCATGTCTGGCACGCATTATGGCACCTGTATCCTGCATGTTGCCCCAGAGGCTGCGATTGGCGGGCCGTTAGCACTGGTCAAAACTGGCGACATCATCGAACTGGATATTACGGCTGGCACATTGAATATGCTGATTGCCGATGAAGAGCTAACGACTCGCCGCGCAAATCTTCAGCCAACACACCGTGTCTATGGACGCTCCTATGCCGCGCTGTATCAACAACATGTGACACAGGCCAATGAAGGCTGTGACTTCGACTTTCTTCAGTCCGGCAGCGACGTGCCGGAACCTCCTATTTATTAAGGAAATAATGATGAATCCGTTTAAAGAAGCAATCGGTCACGGTCCGGTTTTACTGGGCACCTGGATGATGACAGGCAGCGATACTGTTGCTGAAGCGATGGCAACAGTGGGCTTTGATTTTCTGGTGTTGGATCAGGAACACGTTCCGGTTGATACCCTGGATGCAATTCGAATTGACCGTGCTATTCGTGGTGTTAGCTCAACAACCACGCCGTTGTACCGTCTGGCATGGAATGACACCGTACTTATCAAACGGGCGCTTGATGGCGGTGCAACTTCGCTGATGGTGCCGTTTATCAACACTGTTGAAGATGCACAAAAGGCTGTTGAATCCGCTTACTACCCGCCGCTGGGTAAACGTGGTTTTGCCGCCGTACACCGTGCTTCACGTTACGGTAGCAACCCTGAGTTTGTTCGCCAGGCGCGTGAAGATTTATGCCTTATCCTGCAACTGGAAACCCCGGAAGCCATCGGTAATCTGGAGCAAATTGCGGCTATTGAAGGCGTGAGTGGCCTGTTTATTGGCCCTGGTGACCTTTCGGCTTCAATGGGCTACCCGGGCAACCCTTCACACCCTGAAGTCCAGGCGAAAATCAAAGAAGGCATCGATAAGTGTAAAGCGCTGGGCGTGCCTTGCGGGATCGTTGGGGGCAACCCTGAACTCGCCAACAAATACCAGAACATGGGCTTCAGCTTCGTCGCGCTTGGCTCTGACATGAGTTATTTACTGGCGCGAGCCAGAGAGCAACTGGCCGCAATTCGTGGTGAAAAACTGACTGTGTCCGGTGGCGAGGTTTACTAACGTGACTCCGCTTATCAGCCGATCCCATGGGGATTTAACACTGGTACTCGCGCCGGAACTGGGCGGCGCGATTGCCGCGCTACGCTGGCGAGGAGATGACATTTTGCGCCCATTACCTGAAAAGGGTGAGCAACGGGCCAATTTGTCAGGATGTTTTCCTCTTGTGCCATATTCCAACCGGATTGCTCAGGGGCGTTTTCTGTTTCAGGGGCAACAGGTCACATTGAAGAGAAATTTCGGTGACCACCCTCATCCCTTACATGGGAATGGCTGGTTAAGTGCATGGGAACTCACGGCACAAACGTCAGACAGCCTGACGTTGTCATTGGATCACACGGCAGAAGGGTCTTCTTTTGAAGACTGGCCGTGGCCTTTCAGGGCGACCCAGTTTTTTGTACTGACGGATAGCGGCCTGCAAATGACGCTGAGCATCAGCAATCTTGCAGAGCAGCCGATTCCCGCGGGCCTGGGTTTTCATCCTTATTTTGCCAATGCGGCAGATTGCGAAGTGCAGTTTATCGCTCAAAAAGTCTGGCTGAATAACGACGATTCATTGCCCGCCAGTGAAGTCGCGACGCCTGAATGTTGGAATTACGAGGCGTTTCGACGCCCGCTTCCGGCCACTGTTGATAACTGCTTTACCCGATGGAGTGGCAGTGCCGTTGTGCGTTGGCCACAGCGCAAAATTCAGGCGCGAGTTTCTTCTCCTGATGCGCGTAATGCGGTGTTTTTCACCCCTGTCGCCGGGAAAGACTTCGTGGCTATCGAACCGGTCACGCATATCAACAATGCCATCCATTTATTCCCGGTAGACGGGAAAGACCAGGCCATGAACCTGCTTGCGCCGGGCGAAAGTCTGTCCGTAACGATGCATATTGAGGTTTCCGATGATGAATAACCCGAGCGTACTTTTTGATTACGTCGGCCATTTGCCTGAATGCCCAACCTGGGGTGCGCAAGAAAATAGCCTCTACTGGACGGACATTCTCGAAAAACAGATCCACTGCTATCACGTTTTGACGGGTGAACATCAGATTTTCTATTTCGATGAAGAAGTCGGCTGTTTTGCGTTACGTGAAAACGGCGGATTTATCGTGGCGATGCGCAGCGGTATTTACCTGACGGACAGCACCGGGGCCATCCAGCAAAAAATCTGTGATAACCCGAATAACCCTGCACTTGCGCGCTTCAATGACGGCGGTGTGGACCAGAACGGGCGCTTCTATGCAGGCACTTACTGGGCACCGCGTGATTTTAATGGTGCGTTGCTTTGCCGGGTGGATGCTTCCCTTAACGTTCGGGTTTTGCAGTGCGACATTCTGGGGGCTAACGGTCTGGCATTCAGTGGTGATCACCAGTGGATGTATTCCACTGATACGCCAAATCACGTTATGTACCGTACGGCACTGGATAGCGAAGGAAACCCTGGCGTACGCCAGGTATTTAAAACCTTCCCTCTGGGTTCAGGTCGCCCGGATGGCGCGGCAATGGACATCGAAGGCCACTACTGGACGGCAATGTTTGATGGCCACCATATTGCCCGTATTTCACCCGAAGGCGAGATAGTCGAAACCTACAAGTTGCCTGTGCGCTGCCCAACCATGGTCTGTTTTGGTGGGAGCGACATGAAAACCCTTTATATCACCACTACCCGGGAAAATATGTCCGTGGATGAAATTGCGCTGCGTCCACTTTCCGGCTCCGTATTTACCCTGCAGGTAGCAGTTGCAGGTCTTGCCAAACCAAAATTTAAAGAGACAACAAAATGAAAACTATCGGTTTTATCGGTCTGGGCCTGATGGGCGAAGCGATGTCAAAAAATATCGTGGCGAAATTTGATGGCAAGGTTGTGGTATATGACCTCAATCCTGATGCGGTGGCTTCTTTAGTTTCAGCGGGGGCAACCGCCGGTACCTCTGCAGAAGACATTGCTCTGACAGCTGACGTTATTATCACCATGGTGCCGCGTTCAGAGCATGTCCAGGCTGTTTATGCGCAGATGCTGCCATTCCTGCGTAACGGGCAAATCCTGATTGATATGTCGACGATTGACCCTGCGGTTTCACAGGCTGTTGCCCGCCAGGTGGCTAAAACAGGTGCAACAATGCTGGATGCACCGGTGGTGAAATCTGTTCCGGCGGCGATTAAAGCTGAGCTGGGTATTTATATCGGCGGTTGTCGCGAGAGCTATCAGAAAGTCAGTCACATCCTGGCGATGATGGGCTGCAATCAAATTTATATGGGCGAAAACGGTAGTGGTCTGGTGATGAAGGTTTTGCACAACCTGCAGGTTGCTGGCATCCAGAATACCGTGAATGAAATGCTGGTTGCGGCGGATCATTTTGGCATTGCCAAAGCTGATTTCCAGCAAGCGATTTCCTATGGAGGCGCGAGCAATTTCTACCTCTCGAGCAAAATTAACAGTCTGATCGCCGAGGATTACAGCACAGCGTTCTCTCTACAGAATATGGCAAAAGACGTGGGCATCATGAAAACCCTGCTGGATGAAACTGGCCTGAATCTTCCGGGTGTTGGACTGGTGAAAACCGTTTATGAGCAGGGGCTGGCTTCCGGTCTGGGCGGCGAAGATTTCTGCGCCACTTATAAAGTCGTAAAACAACATTCACAACACTGATACAGGGTGACAGGAATAACATCATGAATTATCAAGATTATGTTCAGTATGGTTCATTAAAAAACAAAGTTGTCGCCATCACCGGCGGCGCGAGCGGGATCGGTGAAGAATTGGTTCGCGCTTATGTTGCCCAGGGTGCAAAAGTCGCGTTTATCGATTTTGACCGTGAAGCAGGTAAGCGTCTGGCCGACGAGCTTAACTGCCTGTTCCTGTTCTGCGATGTCACTCAGCTTGAAATGCTAAAAAGCTGCTTTGATGAGATCGCAAGCCAGCTGGGTAGTGTGGATATTCTCGTTAACAATGCGGGAAGTGATGATCACCATAAAATTGAAGATCTCACCGAAGAGTATTTTAACAACCGTATTAATGTGAACCTTCGCCACCAGTTGTTTGCCATTCAGTATGTGATGGAAGGCATGACGCAAAAAGGTTCAGGAAGTATCATTAACATGGGCTCAATCAACTGGATGCGCGGCCGCCCAGGGCGTGTTTGCTATTCGTTGTCAAAAGCGGCGATTCACGGCTTTACTCGCACACTGGCGCAAGAATTAGGCGCCCGTGGGATCCGTGTGAACAGCCTGGTACCAGGCGCTATTCGCACACCAAAACAGGAAGCGATGTGGGCAAAACTCGATCCGGCTGCGGTGAACCAGTTTGTGGAGTTGCAGGCGCTGAAAATTCGTCTTGATGGCAGCCATTGTGCACGTCTGGCGCTGTTTTTAGGCTCGGATGAATCCTGTGGTTGTACGGGGCAGGATTTCGTGGTCGATGCCGGACTGAGTCTCAACTAAAAGGAGACGAAGATGGATTTCTTTGCCTTTTTTACCCCTGACGGTTTGCAGCTGGAAACATCCACGGCGATTATCGTTATCGCCCTGATGTTTATGTATACCTTTGTGGGAGTCTGCGCCGGGTTTGGCGGTGGGCTGACAACCATGCCGCTGATTACCTTACTGCTGCCAGTGAAAATGGCCGCACCGATGTCGGTTATTGTAGGGACAGCCACGGCGCTTTATGCCACCTGGCTTTCACGAAAAGAAACTGACTGGAAATCTGCCGCAGTGCTGATTGCCTTTTCTCTGCTGGGGATCCCGGTCGGGTTGTATGCGCTGTCTTATCTGCCTGACCATATAATGAAAGTGGGCCTCGGTGCCTTCCTGATCATTTACTCATTTTACAGCCTGTTTATTCCACGTTTGCCAGTTTATGACAAACGCTGGATTGCTGCGCCAATGGGTGTGGTGGCAGGGGCATTGGGAGCTGCGTTTTCAACTAACGGTCCACCCGTTGTTATCTATGGCATGCTGCGTAACCTTGGACCCGCTGCATTTCGTGGAACACTGAATGCGTTCTTTACGGTTAATAACATCGCCATTATCGGCGGGCTGGCCACCGGCGGAATACTGACGATTTCAACCATCAAGCTGGTGATGTTCTGCATTCCCACCATGATCCTTGGGTCAATTGTCGGGCAATACGTGCATAAACGCATTCCGGTTAGCGTGTTCCGTATTATGGTGTTTATCCTGCTGATTGCCTCAGGTGCGATGCTCATAAAAGGCGCTACCGGAGCTTCCGCTGTGTTGGTATTAGGACCGGTATTTGCTGTACTGCTCCTGGCTCAGTTGCTGTTTGGGAAAAAAGTTGCGGCAATCCGTGCTCAGGAGGCATTGCGCAAAGCGAGTATGATTAAAGAGTAAAAAATCAAACGGATCTCTTCTTCGGAGGAGATTCGAGCAGGAAAGCATAAAAATGCGATTGCCCCACATAATTTTATGCTCCCCATAAAATCATCTCACTGTTTAAAATTTCATCAGTACAATGAGTTAAAGACGCCTGCCACTTCTGGCAGGCGTCTTTACTTTTAGTTCTGATGTCAAAGTTAAACACTATTCAGAGATGTTGGCGACAAAATACCCTGATTACAAACTGTCGCAGCGAGCGACATTATTCCAGGCTTGATTGAAATGCCAACCAAGCAGCCCCACGCATTCCACTGCTGTCACCATGTACCGCTTTCACTACTGGCGTTAGAAAGACATCCGTAAAGACCATTGGCGCTATTGCCTGTGCGATACCGTCGAGCAACATAGGTTCATTCGATAAGCCGCCACCTATCACGATAATATGCGGGTCAATAACATTAACCACAGTTGCCAGCACACGAGCTAATTGATGACGAAAGCAAGCGACCTGCTCTAGTGCCTCCGTTTTCCCCATCTTTGCCTGGCGGAGAATTTCCGGAGTGCTGAGCGTCTCACCACATAGCTGGAAATAACGCTCAGCCAGTCCCGTACCAGACACAAAAGACTCGGTGCAGTTATATTTACCGCAGTAGCATTTTACTGCCGGGCCATCTCGTTCTGGGTTGTAACCGGGGAGTGTAATATGGCCGCATTCACCAGCATTACCCCATGCTCCAGAAAACGGTTTTTGATGGATGGTAATACCGCCGCCACATCCGGTGCCGAGGGTCACGCCGAATACCACATCGTGTCCCTGTCCTGCACCATCATAGGCTTCTGAAAGCGCAAAACAGTTCGCATCATTTTCGATAACCACCGGGGTGCCCAGCTGGTTTTCCAGATCGGACTGAAGATCTTTGCCGTTCAGTACCAGGATATTGGAATTCTTTATTTTGCCATTTATCGGGGAAATGCTGCCGGGAAGCGCAATGCCTATAGCGAAAGAGGCGTTAAATTCGTCTTTAATCGAAGTAATAAACCCCTCTACGCCCGCAATAAATGCCGCATAAGTTTCTTTTATCGTCTCAGTGCGATAACGGGCAATTTCTTTTCCTGAAGTATCAATAACGACGGCAGCTATTTTTGTACCGCCAATATCCAGACCAAGGTAATACATGTTGCCTCCGTGAGAAATTTAAAAAGTAGTCTGCTTAGTACGTCAGGCAACGTAACGGCAAAGTAATAGCCCTGCACATCTAATGCAGCAAGCAGACTAAATAACGGCGGGTAATACTAGAAGTGATATTTAAATCTTACACGCGCACCATAGCGATCGTCGTCATTATTTGTCTCATCGACACCAATACGCGACCAGTAAGCGCCTAAATAAATATCAAAGTTATCCATTTCCATCACGTTGCGAATGCGATACGAAGCGTGGACAGTATTAATGTCGTATTTACCTAAAATAAAATCACTGTCACTACTGACATCGATATTATTGACATTAAACTCGTGCACATCATTCTTCGCATAGATATAACCTAACTCCAGGTCATGCCATAATGCATTAATGCCTGCGCTAAAGTCTTTCTCGCCGGTTGCATCCATATAAGCGGTGCTAAGGTTAACAACCATCCCGTTATCGGGGTTAGATTTTTGCCCATTCCAGGAGAATGTCGCCCCGTAGCCATTACGTTTTGACTGGTCGTTAAATTTGCCACTGCTGTCCGTGTAGCCATAAGCGTTACTGACCACGTTGCTTTCCATCGCAATGGCCGCCGTAACCTCGTCTACGGTCGTGGAGATTACCGGGCGCAGGTAGATAACGTTTTTCTTGTTTTCCAAAGAATTACCGTGGTAATCACTGTCCTGGAATAGTTTCGTCCCATCGCGCACGTCGGTGTTTAACTCAAAATAGAACGGCCCACTCATTTTGCTTAACTGAATGGCACCACCAGAGCTACGGCCGCGCCCCTCTTTCATCATATAGATATAACCGTAGCCATCGTCGTACAGATCGTTGGCCGTATTCCCGGAATACTCAATGTAAGTGTCCTGATTAAGCGGGAACATATCGAAGGCTTCATAGCGCCCGATTTTCATTTTCCAGTTATTTTCCTGGCCGAAGAAAAAGGCTGCATCATCAAGATTCATCGAACCAGAAAGATCCGCCAGTGGCTGCACGGTGAAACCTGCAAACTGGTTATTGACCGATGTACGATAACCATCCAGGCCAACTAAAATGCGGCCATTGACATCCCAGCGTTCCGCATCCCCGGCTTTCCAGTCTTTACCGGCACTGGTTTTCACAGAGGTTAATTGACCGGTGTTACTCGCCGCATCGGTATTAAATTCAACATCACCATAAAGTTTAAGACTGCCTTGCGGTGTATCGAATGCCATGCCAGAAATAGCCGGGGCCGAGAGGATAAATAAGGTACAGAGGTAATTTTTATATTTCACCATTAACTCCTTTGATATTATTTAGTTAAAATGCAACACATAAATAAGCGCACCAGAAAGGTGAGTCTTGGTTTTTTTCAAGACATATTTTTTATAAAAAATATTTTTGTGACAGCGATATAAATTCAGAGTAATTGTCGCACTGGCTTAAGTTATCAATAACGTCATTATCAAGAATATTTGTCAGGTAATCATAAATAATCATGCTATCGACAAAAGCATCCTCACTGATGGCCAGCATAAATACCAGTTTAACTTTCTTCCCGGCATCCCATTCAATGCCCTCCGGGAATATAGCGACTGTCACCATAGTACTTAATGCGACCAGCCCCAATGGGTGTGGAATGGCGATTTTATCATCCAGTAATGTTGACGCTCTTATTTCTCGCTCAATGACTGAGTCTAAATAATGCTGGTCAACCCTTCCTTTTAATTCTAATTGTGATGAGAGAAAGTTAATCAGCGATTCCTTGGTGTGGGCGTGGCTTTCAAATACAAAAAAATGATCTGCAGAAAAATAATTCACTGTCGCAGCAGGGGGCGTATTTTCAGCGGTTAAAAAGTACTTCATGTTTTCCAGTTGCCATCTTTCTGGTAACGGAGGCAACGTGATAACCCGTTTGTTCTTTTCTTCAATGCTCACAAGGCTAATGACAATACTTTCATCCACGCTGATCGTCGCTTTGTATTGCTCAACCGAAATACATTTTGAAACCTCAATATTGGGATACATCCTGACAATCTTCTGGCAGACGATGCGAGTTGAGGCCCCACCCTGATCACTGACCACCAGTGCACTGATGGGTTTACCTTCATCTTTCAGGTGAGTCTCTTCAAGAATGGCCCCAATATGCATAACCAGATAGCCAATCTCATCATCGCTAATTTTATTGGCGAAGAAGTGTTCCAGCTCGCTAAAAGCAGCCAGCGTCATTTCGTACATCAACGGATAGTGGCGCTTAATTTGCTCAATCAGCGGATTGATAATGGTGATGCCATTATTCACACGCACACGCATGGCCTTAATATGGCTGAGCAAATTCTTGCGAGACAACTCGTCGTAGCTAACATCACAAAACCAGGACGCACTGACATAACTCAAGAAATGGTTCATCACCGCACGTTCGGCATCATATTGCTGATGGTCGAACGTGCTTTCGCTCGCCGTGGCACAAAATGCGGCGAGGTTCATCGCCATAAAATTGATTTCACTTTGTGGAATGGATGTCACCTCACCCGCCAGCAACAGTGGAAGAATATCGCGCGCGACTGTTTTTAAGTACGGATCACTGGCCTCAAGCTCATAATCAAGCAGCCAACTCCCACGACAGATTCGTTCACAGGCGATCCCACAAATCAGGGTAAAAAAGCGCAAATTAACATCGCTCACCACTAATCCATGGGTTACAAAGTAATCACTCAGCGTCAGCTTGATGTCGGAAACCTTCGTCAATGAGTCAAAGATTTCGTGGTAGTCCTCTTCCACCTCTTTTGAGCGCAATAAGTGATCGTACATGCAGCGACGCAGCGCTATTTCATTGCCAGACAGTTTAAGTTTATCAGCCCCTTCTGAAACGATACTCAGGTCATAGAGAGCAAAACTGCGCTTCAGTAGAACAATGTCATTCCTCAGACTGTAGATGCTGATAAACCATGTCGATTCCAGTTCCTCAAGTGAGACCTCTGCATCCTGGCGCAGCAAGGCAGCCAGTAAATTGCGGCGGCGTTCTGCTGTCGAACGAGTCTCTTTCCACGGCCTTTGTGACTGTTCAAGCAGCGTTTTATGCCCCGCAGGGTTATCGACCTGAATGGAAAACCCTTTCTTACGATCATGAACGAGACTGTTACCAAACCCGCCAACGATACCGTTTAGCTCTTTCAGGTCGCTGCGGATAGTTCGCGTGGACACATTCATCTCTTTAGCCAAAGAGGTTTGCGTTACATTACCCTGGGCTATTTGGGTAAAAATATCTCTGACCCGCTTATTGGTAAACAGTCTCATGTCTCTCTCTTTACGCTAGTTCTACGTATAAAGTCTGCACATCACTAGGTTTGAGCACGGCCCTTTTTTGCGATGGGGTATTCTCATCCAGCAAAACGTAACGAGCATTACTCAGCGCCGGAATGGTGGCTGTCGCACTCAGATTTGGGTTATAGAAGCGGCAAATTAGCCCCTCGCCCTCTTCTGCGCATTTAACCACACTTACCAGTGCATCTTCCGGGCCATCAGGGAGCGCCAGTAAACTGTATTCATGCGGATAAGTGCGTTGTTCATCACTCAGGCAAAAACGCAGGCGACCATTGAGGAAATCGCTGTCCTGATAGACCGGGAACGATGTCAGTAAGGATTTCGATAGCCGCGCATGCTGTGCTTCATCAAACGTGCCACTATAGATGCGCCAACCAAATGCGAAGGACAACGACCCGGAAAGTTGTGCATCAGGCGTTGCCACTATTGACTCGCCCGACGCACGCCCCGGACGGTAGAGCAGGTTTTCCTTGCCCATGTAACCGAACGAACGGAACAGAGTAACGGAAATGGTATCGAAATTGTCGCCCACGATTTCATATTCGCGCACGCCATTGGTATGCAGTGTAAAGCCATGCTTGTCATCATGCAGGTTTACGTAGCTTTGCATCGGCTCAATCGAAATCGGTTTTTCATGCCAGTTTTCCGCTTCCCATACTCTCAGGGCGTTACTCAGCTGTACCGGACGAGACACAACGCCGAAGAGCTGATCTGCATAAGAGACATTCGCCAGAATGTCCGTAGCAAAATGAACGCATAAACGATGACTGAGCACCTGGTTATCCACATCAACCGTAAAGCGGATCACGTCGTCATGCTGTAGTGTCACGCGCGCCGCAATTTTCAGCGTAGAAGTGGTAATACCCTGCGCCCTCTCTTCGAGATTACCCGGAACTTTAAGGCCATATTCAAGTAACAACGACTGATTCAGGCCGTTATTCTCCCGGCTAGCTGAAACCAGGTAACCTTCGGAGGTAACAATCAAGTCACCACGCGGCGGCGAATAGTTGTAGGAATCTCCATCATCACCGTTTTCCACCAACAGCATCTGGCGTTCGTAGCGTTTACCCGTGGATTTATGGTGGATAGTGAGCATTCCGTTCTCTTCTACTTCCATGCGATAAAATGCATTTTCGATGACCGCCGTGCTATCAGTGACCTGCTTACTTGCACCATCAGCATCAAAATCAAGATGCCAGCGGGTATAACCAAGTGCAGGTAAATCACTGCTGTTTACCGTCACTTTCGTGCGATAAACCTTCTCCGGTTTATGGTACGGCTTGCCTGGATTAAGGCGAATGGTCTGGTTCAATACGTAGTGGGTTAAATCGGTTTGTTCTTCAATCAAATAAGGCAAAGCATTGCCCGCCGCATCGCGTAGGGTGAATGGGATGCCCGGCAACCATGCCTCGAAGGTGACTTGTGGCGCGGCTGTATTGGTTAGCGGGTTGAATACAGTGAATGTGTAATCGTGTTCACGCTGAGTACGAATGGCAATTAATCGGCTATGCAGCTCCAGCAAATTAATGGCTAAATCGCGAGCCTGCTTATAGCGGAAGAAAATATCCTGATTCGTATCGTCGCTATTACAACCGCCGATGCTGTCGTGGGCGGCGTTATAAAACATAAGCTTCCAGATATCAGCGATGATTTTTGACGGATACTCATGCCCGAGGCTGCGGCTGATTGCCAGCACTGGCTCGAGCGTATTCACCAGCAGCGATTCAATCTCGTTATTAAGTAACTTCAGATCGGCCCGGCATGAGAAAATCGTCTTGTGTACGCGGGAATGTTTGCCCTCCGTCAGCTCCCCCTGGAGAATCCGCACATCGTTTGCCGACTCTTTTTCCAGCGCCTCCAGGAAACCCAGAGGGCTGCTTATTTGGTAGTGTCGTTCGTCGTCACAGGCATTAAATTGTTTCACCAGCGCCGGCAGATTCTCACGCACTGGAGCTTGATCAAACCCATGCGGATAAAGCAAGTGTTTACGGGCGCTTCGCGCTTCAATCGGTGACATTTTGTCATTCAGAAACGCCGCCATTTTTTCCGGAGTTTCATCAAGAAGCCCACCATAGTGGTAACCCCATGGCATCTGCACTGCAAAGACCTGATCGCCGTTTTCACCCTGCCAGATAAACTCGGTTTCCCGCAGCGTGTTGTCCGCGATGCCACGCCAGAAAAGCGCGTGATAAATACCGAACTGTTTGTAAATCTGCGGCATATTGCCACCCTGGCCAAAACAGTCAGGAACATAGCCCAGTGCCATGCTGTTACCTGCCTCAGTAGCAACCTTAATTCCGTACCACAGGTTGCGAACCACCGACTCTTGATGGATAACCAGTTGGTCGGTTTGGGTGTACCATGGCCCCGTAAGCACGCGTTTTTCAGCAATTAATTTAAACAATACATCTTTGTCTTCCGGAGCCCACTGCAAATAGCTTTCAATTAACGCACTTTGCGCATCCAGCAGGTAACAGGGAAAGTCATCATTATTCTCCAATATCCGAATCACATTTTTGATATGATTAAACAGATAAATACGAGAGCGCGATGATGTAAAATACCACTCCTGATCCCAGTGAGTATGACTGTAAATATGGACAACTTTATTTTTCATACCAATCTCCCATTACGCAAAGTGCAAAACTTAATCAAATTTTATTTCTATCTCTTCATCAACATGATTAGCGAATTTAACACCGGACTCTTCGTCATTAAAATTCACCAGCATATTGGCGCCAAATGCAATTACAGCAGTACCAACCAGCGCACCAATGAAATAAGACCAAGGGTTCCCGACAGTGAAACCACCATATAACCCACCAAGCGGCGGCATAATCGGATAAGCCTTTAATAAGGCAACAGTCACTGCACCCAGCGTACCAGCCAGAACATTAAGAGGAATTAATCGTGCCGGATTTCGCAATGTGAATGGAATTGCCCCTTCAGATATGCCAAGAACACCCATGATAATTGAACCATTACCGGCTTCTTTTAGCGTCTGATTAAAGTTATCAGGGCGTAAAAAACGGGCTGCAGCATAACCCATCGGTGGAATAATAATGGCGACGTTAACCAGAATAGCGGGAAGATATACGCCACTAAGGAACAGGACGTTGGCCGTCCCCCAGGCCGCTTTATTGACCGGCCCACCCAGGTCAAAACAGATCATTCCGCCAAGAACTGCTGCCAGCACGACGGTGCTAGTGCCGTCTTCCGTCATGTGCTGCACCCATGCCATTAGCGACGTGTTCAGCCAGCTAAGCACATCTCCCAGCAACAGCAGCATCACCAACACCTGCAAGCCAACGGTGATAAATGGCAGAATAATCAGCGGTACGGAACTTGACGCCGAACCAGTAATTTTTATCTTCCGTGAAACCCACTCTGAGGAATAACCAGCTAGTAAACCGCCAAGCACAGCGCCGAGGAAACCAGAACCGGTTAGCGAGGCAATTAAACCTGCGGTAAAACCAGAAGCCAGGCCCTTTTTACCCGCTACCGAATAGGCAACGTAAGCGCCGAGAACATAGTTCATCAATCCAATGATTTTAAAACCAATGTCCTGAGTGAGGTACAGCCAGTTTGTCAGGCCGTTGCTATGGGCGAAGGCATCAAGGTTAGACTCACCTATCGCCAGGCCAATAATTTTGGCAACAGCCACCATCAGAGAACCAGCAATAATGACAGGCAAAGCAAAGGAAATACCCGTCATAAGATGATTCTTTATATCTATCATTATTTTTTTCATGACATCACCTTTGTTATTTATTCAGTCGAGTCTCAACGGCAGTTACACACTTTGTGATAACATCCGATGCGTGGCTAACACATTGGCCAATCTTTACCCGAATAATTATTTTCCCAGAAAAGCGTTCTTCTTCTTCAATGGTGCGATCGGCAGCAATAAGAACAAAATCAGCCGCTTCAATTTCATCGGCGGTAATTTTATTCATGATCCCCATCGCGCCCTGTTGCTCGATTTTTATTTGATGGCCCAGACGCGCCCCTTCTTTTTCCAGGGATTTAGCCGCCATCGGTGTATGAGCCAGGCCAGCAATACATGATGTAACGCCAACAATATTCATGCTTCTTCCTCAATCGCGATGCGGGATTTCATATATTGAAATAGCTCTTCTTCATCATTGACTGCGAATAAACGCTCTCTGAATTCGTCATCAACAATTTGGCTTGCAAGGCTATTAATGATTTGTAAGTGCAAGATTTTGGCCCCAGATTCAGGAACCAACAGACCAAAAATAATTTGTACGGGTTGATCATCCAGACTTTCCCAATCAATGGACTTCGCCAGACGAATAAAAATCACCCCTGCCTGAAAAACATTTTCTGTTTTAGCGTGAGGAATAGCGATTTGGCTTTCAAAACCGGTGGAGTATTGATTCTCTCGCTCCCAAAGATCTGCTTCAATTTTATTAGCATCTTCGGCCCAACCTTGTGCCACAGCATGTGTTGCCAAAAAGGAGAAAATTTCCTTTTTATTGCTGAATGTTTGGTTTAAGAAAATATTGTCACGAGCAATGAGCATATGCGTACATCTCCATCCGCGTATTACTTTAATTAAGTTGAGTAAGATACTAATCCTTCTTTTGTCTATATACAGACAGGCAGTTTCCCCCTCGAAGAGGAAACGTATTAATGTCAGGGTATGAAAATAGCGAGTTGGATCAAAAATACATAATAGAGTGCGAAGGACATCACATTGCGAACCGCTCAGCCATCATCAGTGAGCTCAAAAAAACCTGCTGCGACTGTCATGTCCGCAGGCGGCGACCTATTGCCATCCTGAACCACAGTAAACCCTCATTTTACTGCACTTTAGCGGCCATGCTTGATGTGATTGAAGACCGGGAACTGGCTAATACCGTTCGTAGTCGCCGGGATGAAGAAGAAGTTGAAGTCAGCCAGGAAGACCTTTAATTGACCGGCAAGGCTTTCAAAGCCCAGATCAAGTACAAAGTTCTGCGAAAAAAGAATGGGACAATTGGGACAGTAAGATACGGAAGGCTTTTAGTAAGAAGCTCGAGGAAATGCGGGTGTCGTTTGAAAACCTCACGCCCATAAAACATAAGTTGTCAGGTGCCGAAAAATGCTACAAAATTAAACTGTGCTGAGATGGTTCAGGCTTGTATATCAGGCCATCGGGACATCTGACGGCCAGTATGAGGTTGTTGTCACCGTCGATCGCAGAGAGGATGTCTACGAGGCGCTGAAGAACAA
>DASXXQ010000086.1:0-7936 GCA_036502985.1 Buttiauxella sp. | reverse complement strand
TCCTTAAATGAAGTCAATAAACCTGAATATTGGGCGACTTAGCCCACCGATATTAAGATTAACACATCCCACCCGGCGTGCACGCTACCAGCGTTTTGCTGCCTGTTTATCACTTTCGCGTGATTCGACCCAGCGGTCCCCGTCAGCCGTGGCTTCGCGCTTCCAGAATGGCGCTCGCGTTTTCAGATAATCCATGATGAATTGTGCAGATTCGAACGCGGAGCTACGGTGAGCACCGGTGACGCCAACAAAAACAATTTCGTCGCCAGGCCACAATTCGCCAATGCGGTGAATAACACTCACCCGTTGCAGCGGCCAACGTTTGCGAGCCTCTTCGATAATTTCCGCCAGCACCTTTTCCGTCATACCGGGGTAGTGTTCAAGCGTTAAAGCATTCACGCTATCACCAAGGTTGTGATTACGAACTTTGCCGGTAAACGTCACCACAGCACCGTCTTCCTCACATTGCGCAAGCCACTGGTATTCATCACCAACATTGAAGTTTTCGTGGCTGACGCGAATTCGGGTGTTTTCCATTTCAGCCTCCTGTGACCGGCGGGAAGAATGCAACTTCGTCACCGTCAGTAAGCGGGTGGTCAAAACTCACTAACGTCTGGTTTACTGCAGCCAACAACTTCCCTGATTCCAACGCTCGCGCCCAACGTTCGCTTTTGGCTGCCAGGATTTGGCGCAGTTGTTCGACATCGCCAAAAGGGGCGTCCAGTTGCAGGCTATCGCAGTCAACAAGCTCACGCACCTGGGCGAAGAAAAGTACCTTAATCATTACTTTCCACCTTGTTTTGCGCCTTAAAGTCACCCGACTTGCCACCGCTTTTTGCCAGCAGACGAACCGGGCCAATCACCATGTCTTTTTGCACTGCTTTACACATATCGTAAATGGTTAACGCAGCAACCGATGCGGCGGTCAGCGCTTCCATTTCAACGCCCGTTTTGCCGGTCAGACGGCAAACCGACTCGATGCGCACACGGTTATGTTCCGGCTCAGCGGCTAAATTCACTTCGACTTTGCTAAGCATCAAAGGGTGGCAAAGCGGGATTAAATCCCAGGTCCGTTTTGCCGCCTGAATACCGGCTATACGCGCCGTAGCAAACACATCACCCTTGTGATGGCTACCCTCGATAATCATGGCCAGCGTTTCGGCTTCCATGGTAATAAACGCTTCCGCACGTGCTTCACGTACGGTTTCAGCTTTAGCGGAGACGTCAACCATGTGCGCTTCGCCAGCTGCATTAATATGGGTCAGTTGCGACATAGTTTATTTCTTGATGTGTGGGTGGAAATTACAAGGGCGCACGCGGGCATCCAGCTGTGGCTGAATAATATTTTCCCAGGCGGTGTGGCAGGCTTTGGTGGAACCAGGCATGGCAAAAATCAGCGTGCGGTTCGCAATACCTGCCAGCGCGCGTGATTGCAGTGTTGACGTGCCAATCTCCTCAAAAGAGAGCATGCGGAAAACTTCACCAAAACCTTCGATTTCGCGGTCAAACAGCGGCAACAAAGCTTCGGGAGCCTGATCGCCTTCGGTAAAACCAGTGCCACCGTTAACCAGCACGACCTGAACATCTTCATCAGCAATCCATTGGGATACCTGGGCGCGAATTGCGTAGCGATTTTCTTTCACAATCGCTTTCGCGACAACTTTATGACCCGCTTCCAAAGCGACCTCACGCAGATAATGCCCTGAGGTGTCGTCTTCTTCACCGCGACGGCTTGAGACGGTCAAAATAGCAATATGTAGAGGGATAAACTCGCTGCTCACCTGGCTCATTAATATCGTCCTTTTTTTATCTGGTTTTGCCCGTTGATTTGCTTTTACCACCCATTTCACCCACCAATATAAGACAGGTTTTGGGTAATGCCGGTATCACCGTCATGCAGGAAATGGGTCTGTTTTTTGTGCGTTAAAGCTTCGGCAATTCGCGCTTCGAGCGCGTCTATTTGCCCGTCATCAGCCAGCAAATCCCGCAAAGAAATGCCCTGGTCGCCAAATAAACACAGGTGCAAATTACCTACCGATGACACACGCAGGCGGTTACAGCTGGCACAAAAGTCTTTTTCGTACGGCATGATCAGACCAATTTCACCCTGATAATCAGGGTGACAGAAAACTTGTGCCGGGCCATCGCTACGGCTACGCAACTGATGAACCCAACCGCGAGCCAACAATTGGTCACGAATGGTTTTGCCGGAAATGTGATGTTTGCGGAACAGTTCGCCACCGTCGCCCGTTTCCATCAGTTCGATAAAACGCAGTTGGACAGGACGCGGTTTTATCCACGCAAGGAAGGTATCGAGTTCATGATGATTCACGCCGCGCATGAGAACCGTGTTCACTTTCACACGCTCAAAGCCTGCGGCAAAAGCGGCGTCAATGCCGTCCATCACCTGGCGGAATTTATCCTGCCCGGTAATCGCGTGAAACTGGCGAGCGTCGAGGCTATCGACGCTGACGTTCACCGCCGTCAGCCCGGCATCGCGCCATTGCGCAATATCACGCGCAAGACGATAACCGTTTGTCGTGACCGCAATCTGGCGAATACCTGGGTTTTCGCGCACCGCAGCGATGATGTCAGTGAAGTCTTTACGCAAAGAAGGTTCGCCGCCCGTCAGACGTACTTTTTCAGTACCAAGGGCTGCAAATGCGCGCGTGACGCGGCGGATTTCATCGACGTTAAGAAAACTTTTATTTGCCACACCGTGAGGTTTGTAGCCATCAGGCAGGCAATAGTTGCAACGAAAATTGCAAACGTCGGTTATAGACAGACGCAGGTAAAAAAACTTACGAGCGTATGCATCGGTAAGTTGGGTAGCCATGTACACCTTCCAAATACGGGAGATGCAGGCATTTCTTTCTGCACCCTGGTGACTCAAGGTCACGGCCAAAGCACCGTATCTTTCGACTTAGGTCCTGAGGCTTAGTGTGTGTTAGAGCGATAGTAGCGCGTGATGAAGTTATTCGCCATAACAGGTTTCGCTATATAAATATATATATAACGAGCTAATCGCTTAATTTCGCCACAGACTACGCGAAAGGCGAACTTTTGCTTTGATATACATCATTAACGCCGGATGCTGAATCGTATTTTGCGATCTTTTGCGCTACCTTATTTCGATAGTTCGTCATAAGGATTAGTTATGCGCAATCGTACGTTTGCGGATTTGGACCGGGTGGTCGCTCTGGGCGGCGGGCACGGTCTGGGCAGGGTCATGTCTTCCCTCTCCTCTTTGGGTTCACGTTTAACCGGCATTGTCACCACCACAGATAACGGCGGCTCTACGGGGCGAATTCGTCGCTCTGAAGGCGGCATTGCCTGGGGTGATATGCGCAACTGTTTAAATCAGTTAATTACTGAACAAAGCGTTGCATCGGCGATGTTTGAGTATCGTTTTGGCGGTAATGGCGAACTTTCCGGGCATAACCTTGGAAATATGATGTTAAAGGCGCTCGATCACCTTAGTGTGCGGCCTTTAGAAGCCATCAACCTCATTCGTAACTTGCTAAAAGTTGATGCATTCCTGATCCCGATGTCCGAACATCCGGTTGATTTGATGGCAACCGATGCAGACGGCCATTTTATTTATGGTGAAGTGGATATTGACCAGCTTTCCTCGCCGCCGAAGGAGTTATCGCTTTACCCGAAAGCGCACGCAACTCGCGAAGCGGTGCAGGCCATTGCCGAGGCTGATTTAATCCTTATTGGCCCCGGGAGTTTTTACACAAGCCTGATGCCAATACTGCTGCTTGAAGATATGGACCAAGCGTTGCGCCGCACTCCTGCGCCCGTCGTCTTTATTGGTAATCTGGGTAAAGAGTTGAGCACTGCCGCCGCCAGCCTCTCGCTTGGGCAAACATTAGACATAATGGAGCAGCGCGTAGGTAAACGTATTGTTGATGCGGTGGTGGTTGGCCCGCAGATTGATGTTTCTGAGATAACTGACCGGGTGGTCATTCAGGAACCGCTGGAAGCTTGCGACATTCGCTATCGTCACGACAGGCAATTGCTACGCCAGGCATTGGAAAAAGCCATTCAGCAATTGGGGTAGATTTTTGTCGGGTTTCGCTAACGCTAGCCCTACCTACAGACCATTTTTTCGTAGGGCGGATTAGCGTAAGCGACATCCGCCGGTTTAAAGTGGACTACGAAGTCGCTATAAACAATTGCCGTAGCTGATGAAGTTGGTCACGAATCTGGGCAGCTTCTTCAAACTCCAGATTTTGCGCATGTTCCAGCATCTTCCCTTCTAACTGATGGATTTTCTGTTGCAGTGCTTTAGGTGTCAGAATGATTTCATCATCTTCAATCACGCTGCGAGCTTTGCTCTTCATACGGCCTTTGGTTTTCGCCATCCCTTCGCCAAGCTGAAGAACATCCACAACCTTCTTGTTCAGCCCTTGTGGCGTAATACCGTGCTCTTCGTTGTAGCGCTGTTGCTTCTCGCGGCGGCGTTCCGTTTCGCTAATGGCTTTCGCCATTGATGCAGTAATTTTGTCGCCATAAAGAATGGCTTTACCGTTAATGTTACGCGCCGCGCGGCCAATGGTCTGAATGAGTGAACGCTCAGAACGCAGGAAGCCCTCTTTATCGGCATCCAGAATCGCCACCAGCGACACTTCAGGCATGTCTAACCCTTCGCGTAGCAAGTTAATCCCCACCAGCACGTCGAACTCACCAAGGCGCAAATCACGGATGATTTCCATACGTTCCACGGTATCGATGTCTGAGTGCAGGTAACGAACCCGTTCGCCGTGTTCTTCAAGATATTCCGTCAAATCTTCGGCCATGCGTTTAGTCAGCGTAGTGACCAGAACACGTTCGTTAATTTCCACACGCTTACGGATTTCAGAAAGCAGATCGTCAACCTGAGTACCAACAGGTCGCACTTCGATAATGGGGTCCAGCAACCCGGTTGGCCTGACGACCTGATCGACAACATCGTCGCCAGATTTTTCCAGCTCGTAGTTGCTTGGCGTTGCTGAGACATAAATGGTTTGCGGGGCCAGCGCTTCAAACTCTTCAAATTTGAGCGGACGGTTATCAAGCGCTGACGGTAAACGGAAACCATACTCCACCAGCGTTTCTTTACGCGCACGGTCACCGCGATACATGCCGCCGATCTGCGGAATGGTGACGTGGGATTCGTCAACCACCAGCAAGCCGTCTGCCGGTAAATAATCGAACAGCGTTGGCGGCGGCTCGCCTGGGCCGCGGCCAGAAAGGAAGCGCGAATAGTTTTCTACCCCTGAACAGTAGCCCAGCTCGTTCATCATCTCTAAATCAAACTGGGTACGCTGGGCAAGGCGCTGCTCTTCAAGCAATTTATTGTTTGCCAGCAGGACTTTTCGGCGATCGGCCAGTTCCACTTTTATCTCTTCCATCGCTTGTAAAATACGTTCACGCGGCGTGACGTAGTGCGATTTAGGGTAAACGGTGAAACGCTGAATAACATTGTCAATTTGCCCGGTCAGTGGGTCAAACAGCGAAAGCCGTTCAACCTCTTCATCAAACAGTTCAACACGTAATGCCAGGTCGTCCGACTCTGCCGGGAAGATATCAATCACTTCGCCACGGACACGGAACGTGCCGCGCTGGAATGCCTGATCGTTACGGGTGTATTGCAACTCAGTCAGGCGGCGCAAAATAGAACGCTGATCGATTATCATCCCTTTGGTCAGATGCAGCATCATCTTGAGGTACAAATCCGGGTCGCCCAGACCATAAATCGCCGACACTGAAGCCACCACAATCACATCACGTCTTTCCAGTAAGGCTTTGGTCGCTGAAAGGCGCATCTGTTCTATGTGCTCATTCACAGACGAGTCTTTTTCGATAAAGGTATCGGAGCTCGGGACGTAGGCTTCTGGCTGGTAGTAGTCGTAATACGAAACGAAGAACTCTACCGCGTTATCAGGAAAGAACTCTTTCATCTCGCCGTACAGCTGCGCCGCGAGAGTTTTGTTCGGTGCCAGCACCATGGTTGGGCGTTGCAAGTCAGCAATCACATTCGCCACGGTAAAGGTCTTACCGGAGCCGGTCACACCCAACAAAGTCTGATGTGCAAGCCCATCTTCAAGGCCCTCTTTGAGCCGGCGAATGGCTTCAGGCTGGTCACCAGAAGGTTTGAATGCTGAATTTAATTTGAACGCTTTACTCATGAAGAGGCTACCTGATGAAGAAACGAGCGGGCCGGAGGATAATTTTACTCGGCACAGGAAATTTTGCCAGAAAATTATACTGGATGAAAAACCAGTTCCTTACGAGTGAGTTTATGTTAGTTGCTCACTTCACCGTCTGGTTTGCCGGTAAAATACACTCCTGTTAGATGTTTCAGCTGACCAAAATGGTTATCCCCAGATTTTTTTACCTTTTAACAATTGTCAAGCAGTGTCATAAATGCGTAAGGAACATCTGTGGCACTTTTATTGCAGCGATTGCTTTTATTCAACTCGTTAATTTTAAACAGTTATTCTCAAAAGTCTGGTTTCGCGTCAATTCATGCGCAGGCCGCGCCCGCTCTCGCTTACCGCAAGTTTTCTAACTCTAATGCACATGGTTATCCACAGGAATAGTGGATAACTGCTCTCAGCCCTTTTGCGGCGCACACCGCTAAAAACCCTAAATTCTCTGTGTTGGGCCTCAAAAATATTTTTCTCTATTATTTTTGGTGATTTTTTATCGTCCAGCGCCACGCCATTTCTTATGATCCTGCTCACGAATTGCGCATTTGTATGGAGCAAGGCAATAGCTTTGCACCAAACACGGCACCGACAAAGTGCATCGTGCTTTTCGAGTCGTAGAAGGCGAAGATTTATTCATCCTTTTTCATGAGTCTTTTCCCAAAGTTGCAATGTTCTTATCTGCTGGTCGGTTAGTGGCAAGAGAATTGCAATGTTTACCCTCGTCATACTTCGTGTTGCAGACATAGCACTGCGTTATTAACCCTGCCTGAAGGAGAATGCCGATGTTGAGTCTACGCGCTGTGAATCAGTTTTATGGTGAAAGCCATATTCTGTGGAATCTGGACCTTGAGCTGACACCAGGTGAGTGCACCTGCGTACTCGGCGCGCCAGGAATGGGTAAAACCACGCTGGTTAACTGCATCACGGGTTATTTGCCCGTACAGAGCGGAAGCATGACCTGGCTTGAAGCAGGCCATCCACCGCAGGATTTACTCACCCAACCCATTGAAAGCCGTGCAGCACTGGGAATGAGCTATGTTGCCCAGGACAGACGAATATTTTCCCAACTAAGCGTTGAAGAAAACCTCCAGATAGCGCTGTTGGCCGCGAATGCACAAAAACGCTCGATACCGGGCATGGTTTACGAGCTGTTTCCTGAACTTTATAGCTTGCGTCATATTCGCGGAGGGGAGTTATCCGGCGATCTTCAACAGCAGCTGGCATTGGCCAGAGCGTTAGTAGCCGAACCCAAACTGCTGATCCTTGATGAACCCACATATGGTCGCGGCCAGCGCTTTACCAATGATTTAAGTAATCTTATTCGACGGTTAAGCCGGGACTTTGGTCTGACGATTCTGTTAGTCGAGCAAAGGTTGTCATTTATTCGCCGCGTTGCGGACCGTTTCTGCCTGCTTCACCGGGGCCGTAATGTCGCGCAGGGAAAGGTCGCGTTACTTGATGACAAGCTCGTCTCAAGTTGGATAGATTCATGATGGTGCATCATGCGACGGCAAGAATTATCCCGCAGGATTCTGCCGTCACAATTGACCCAGTTGCTTCTGTACGGTGGGATCGAGCGCCGCAAGTTCCCGTTGTAAATTGCATTGCCGTGTAACCGCCGATAACTCCACCAGTGATAATGGCACTTTTGACACGCCTGCTTCACGCATCCAGCGCAATACCGGTTCCAGATGCCAGATAGCTGTTTTACCGTCATGCACCGGCTGTGGGAACGC
>DASXXQ010000085.1:0-4625 GCA_036502985.1 Buttiauxella sp. | reverse complement strand
CCTTGCTGGGTAGTGATATTCCTGATCCCACGAGTTTTAGCCGCGTCATTCACTACTGTCAGCATCTGATCCGAAAGATCATAAGCAACAACATCTTTCACCTGGGTAGAGGCAACAAAACTTGCGTGACCTGCCCCACATCCCATATCGAGCAGTCGTGCATGAGGGAAATCTGCCAGACGCGCACTTAAGCGCTCTAGGTCACGCCCTGCAGCATGCACAGCGCTGCTCAGATAAGCGCTGGCCTGAGAACCAAATTGTTGATCGACTTTGTCATGGTGAGATTGTGTTGTCATTGTATTGTCCTTGCGATTGGTTGTAAGTAAGGGCAGCACATAGGTCTGCCCAGTGGCAGACCTGACGAACCTTACTTCAGCTCAGGTTTGCCGGGACGGAATTCGACGAGTAGAGGATTGTGATCGGACGCACGAGTAACCAGTACAGAGGCCTCTGTGACGTTTAAACCACGATAGAAAACGAAATCGAGTGGGCGGCCAAAAGCGCGACGGCGATGGTCGTCAGTGAAACGGACTTCACGTAGGGTCATCTCACGCGCGAAGCGGTAAAGCGCATTCATGCGTGGACGGCTCCAGGCATTGAAATCGCCCGCCATAATAATCGGTCCATTATGGTGGCCAATTTGGTCGCCAATCGGGCCGAGCTGCTTACTGTATACGTCCACACCCAGACTGAAATTCACAGCATGGATATTAATCACCATCAACAGACGACCATCAGGCAAAGGATAAACAGTCACTAGCGCAGATTTAGATAAGCGTAAAATTGGCTCTCTTTCGCGTAATGGACAGCAGTAAACCGGATGGGCGGCAGATAAGGTCATGACACCAGAAGGATGTTGTGGCAGTACAAATGCCGGGACCTGATCTGCGGCTAAATAATTACTGGTGGCAAAATTTACCAGTTCAGGCGTGGTTTGCGCCTCCTGTAATAAAACCAGATGGGCATCTTTACCGAAGTTTTGCAGCACCGATAGCCATTCTGCCCGTTGCTGTTTGAAGATATTCCATACCAATACTTTTAAGGATCCCTCACTTGGCAAGGGCTCTCCGGGTGGCAATGCCTGACCTATAGTTGCAAAGGAGCCAGGAGGCAGAATGCGTTCTGCTGGCTGACCGGCAACATATCTCATGGCATAAGTATTTTTGCGCACGTTTTTGCTAATGACCTCTGTAACTAAAGAAGCCTCCAAATCGAAGGCTGTCTTTCAGTTATAGGGACTTTAGTGCCGAGTTTCAACGACCAATTCAAACCATTGACGAACAAGACCGTAAGTAATTGCTAACAGCCTTGCTGCGATGAGTTAATTAATAGCAACTTCACGGCGCGTATCAAGGCGGCCACTAAAGCTAATCAGTAAGAGTGCCCCGACAACAATAACCGCACCAATCCATGGAGTTTGCGCCAAACCAAAGCTCTGTACTATTTGACCACCGATAATCGAACCTAACGCAATACCGATGTTAAAAGCGGCGATATTCAGACCGGAGGCGACATCGACTGCATCTGGCGTATATTGCTCTGCTTTTTGCACAACGTACACCTGTAAGCCAGGTACATTGCCGAAGGCAAAAATCCCCATAATCAACACTGTAACCAACGCGCCAATATGCGAACTTGCAGTGAACTGGAAGACCAACAGTAATGCGGCAAGTGCAGCAAAAATGAATTTCAACGCAGGCACTGCACCATGTCGGTCGGCAAGTTTTCCACCCCAGATATTACCAATCGCAACTGAGACACCGTACCCCAACAAAATCCAACTCACCGCAGCCGGCGAATAACCTGCAAGATTTTGCATCATCGGGGCCAGGAAAGTGAATGCGGTAAACACGCCGCCATAACCCAATGCTGTAATTGCGTAAATGATCAATAAACGCGGATGGGTCATCACTTTCAATTGATTTTTCAAACTGGCAACGGCGCGGGTTGGAATGTTTTGTGGGATAAGGATAGTGCTACAAATTAAAGCGATTACGCCTATGGCAGAAACCGCGAGGAATGTTTCACGCCATCCAAAATGTTGGCCGATAAAGGTTCCCAGTGGCACGCCTGTCACAAGAGCAACAGTCAGACCACCAAACATAATCGCGATTGCAGAGGCTGCCTTTTCTTTCGGGACCAGGCTTGTTGCAATGGTTGAGCCCACCGAGAAGAACACTCCATGTGCAAGGCCCGTCAGCAGACGCGCAACGACTAATGTTTCATAGTTTGGAGAAAGCCACGCCAACAAATTACCAGCGGTGAAGAGCACCATCAGGCCAATGAGCAGCTGTTTACGAGGCATTTTGCCGGTTAATGCAGTCAACACAGGGGCTCCGACCGCAACACCTAATGCATAAATGGAAACCAGTAACCCAGCAGAAGGTAATGAAATAGAGAGTTGATCAGCAATAGTAGGTACCAGTCCAACAATAACAAATTCTGTAGTACCGATTGCGAATGCACTGATAGTCAGCGCCAGTAGTGCCAGAGGCATGATTTACTCCATAGCAGATGTCTTTTGATGACACACAGTATGGCAAGATGGTTAAATAACAAAAATATGCAAAATCTCAATAAAATTTTGCTTCAGGAGCAATAATGAAAGCGACCTCTGAAGAACTGGCGATTTTTGTCGCCGTGGTGGAAAGCGGAAGTTTTAGTCGTGCTGCAACACAGCTCGAGCTGGCTAATTCAGCCGTAAGCCGCTCAGTAAAGAAATTAGAAATGAAGTTGGGTGTAACCCTGCTTAATCGCACAACCCGACAACTAAGCCTGACTGAAGAAGGTGAACGCTATTTCCGTCGGGTGCAGCAGATCTTGCAGGAAATGGCAGCTGCAGAAAATGAATTGATGGAATCACAGCAAAGTCCACGCGGTTTGCTGCGGATTGACGCCGCAACGCCTGTAATGCTGCATCTTTTAATGCCGCTTATTAAGCCATTCCGCGAACGTTATCCAGAAGTGACCCTTTCGCTCATATCATCAGAGACATTTATCAACCTGATTGAACGAAAAGTGGACGTCGCAATTCGCGTAGGCACGTTGACGGACTCCACGCTTCGAGCCAGACCACTGTTTACAAGCCGTCGTAAAATTATCGCTTCTCCTGAATATTTGGCTCAGTACGGTACGCCGCAAAGTGCTGAGGATCTTCAGGATCATATTTGTCTTGGTTTTTCTGAGACGGAGAGTCTGAATAAGTGGCCAGTCGCGCAAGTTGACGGGCTACGCTATGACATTGTGGCAGGGATAACATCAAATAGTGGTGAAACGCTCAAGCAGCTTTGCCTGATGGGGAATGGTATCGCTTGTCTTTCCGACTATATGATTAATAAAGAAATAGCGGAAGGAAGGTTTGTAGAGTTACTGACAGATAAACTTTTACCGGTTGAAATGCCATTTAGCGCGGTGTATTACAGCGACCGTGCCGTGAGCAGCCGTATTCGCGCATTCATTGATTTTCTAAGTGAGCATGTGCAACAGCCCCCTCAGGGGCTGTAATGGAAAATTAATCCCACTCAGGAGCAAGACCTTCTGGACTCACCAGACGATCATTACAATCTAGTACGGCAATGGCTGCCATATCTTCCGCATCCAGCGTGAGATTCTGTGCGAGTAGGTTACTTTGCAGATTATCAGGCTTCGTAGAAGAAGGAATGACCGCATATCCCTGCATCATTGCCCAAGCCAAAATGACCTGCGCTGGCGTTGCACTGTGCTTTTTGGCCATTCGCCCTATCACTTCATCTGCCAGCGCTTTGCCATAGGCAAGCGTCATATAAGAAGTGATGTGAATATCATGATCATGCGCCCAATCAACCACTTTGTGGTTTTGTAGGTAAGGTGAGAGCTCAATTTGGTTGGTAGCAATATTCTCTGCGCCGACAGCATCAATGGCTTGTTGCATCAGAGAGATGGTGAAGTTTGAGATACCAATCTGACGTGTCAGCCCCTCATTTTTTGCTTCCAGTAACGCCTGCATAAACTCAGCCACCGGAACTGCATCATTTGGTGATGGCCAGTGAATAAGCGTCAAATCGACATAATCAGTACGTAATTTGCGTAAGCTTTCTTTCAAGCTTGGGATCAGTTTGTCTTTACTAAGATTCTCAATCCAAATTTTGGTGGTGATAAACAACTCATCACGAGATACGCCGCTTTCTTCAATCGCCTGCCCTACAGCCGCTTCATTGTCATAGATTTGTGCGGTATCAACGGTGCGATACCCCAGCTCCAGTGCGGTTTTTACTGATGCGATGACTACGTCGTCTTTTAAGCGAAAAGTGCCTAAACCAAATGCAGGAATTGTCATTATTTGCCTCGTTAGGGGATATGTATTGTTAGTTCGAGGATTATGACGGTAATTACTTTACTGAAAAAGATAGATAATTGCAGAAGATATTTGCGATTGAAGCAATAATCAGAAAATATTTTTTGAATTTTAAGCAAGAAAAAAGCCCTGAGTCTAAAAGACTCAGGGCTTAATAAGTGGCGGAACGGACGGGACTCGAACCCGCGACCCCCTGCGTGACAGGCAGGTATTCTAACCGACTGAACTACCGCTCCACCGAATTTCTTACAACCAACCAGATTTTACTCTGATTTTACTTCCTGAATTTGGA
>DASXXQ010000084.1:0-5516 GCA_036502985.1 Buttiauxella sp. | reverse complement strand
ACATACACAATCCAGCTCAAAAGGCGATTAATGAGCTTTAACAGACTGGTTTGTTTGAGAGGAATGAGATAACCGACGATCAGCGGCACTAAAATAATTAACAATCCCGAAAACATGGTGCGGACAATCCTTGAAATAGAAGTAACGGCGTATGTCACACTACCCAAAGAAAGAGAATGAGTAAAGCTACGAAAAAAGAGGATTTTTATGCAGGAGGAGTACGCAAAGTGAGGAATTGTGTTGGGCGGATAAAACTCTTGTTTATCCGCCCAAAGTAGCTAAAGCAAATTAGCTGCGTTTTTCTAACAATGTACGGTAAATCAAACCACCTAAAATACCGCCGATGATTGGCATCAACCAGAACAGCCAAAGCTGTTGCAGTGCCCAACCACCCTGGAAGATAGCAACCGCAGTACTACGCGCTGGGTTAACTGAGGTATTAGTAACAGGAATACTAATCAAGTGAATCAGGGTTAAAGCCAGACCGATAGCAATCGGTGCGAAACCTGCCGGAGCAAATTTGTCTGTTGCGCCATGAATGACAATCAAGAAGCCGCAGGTTAATACGATTTCAATAATAATTGCAGACAACATGGAATAATGATCTGGCGAATGTTCGCCATAACCATTCGATGCAAAGCCGCTTGCCGCTGCATCGAAACCACTTTTACCGCTGGCAATCAAATAGAGAATACCGGCTGCAACAATACCGCCGATGACTTGGGCAACAATATAGCCAATCATTTCTTTTGCCGGAAAACGACCACCAGCCCATAAACCGAGGGTGACTGCAGGGTTAAAATGGCCGCCGGAAATATGCCCAACGGCGTATGCCATCGTTAATACGGTTAAACCAAATGCTAATGCAACACCGGCAAAACCAATCCCTAATTCAGGATATGCTGCAGCCAGCACTGCACTGCCACAACCACCAAAAACTAACCAGAATGTCCCAAAGAATTCAGCTGCTAATTTCCTAAACATAACCACCTCTGCATTTCAAAAAAATATACTTCGGGCGTGGGAAATAATGACGCCTACCCGATTATTGTTTGTTACAACGTTTAGATACGTAATGTAATTAATAAAAGCGCAGTGATATTAATGAGTTTGCTAAGTGATAACTAGCCGATTAAATCCTAAAAATTTGATTCAGGGCAATGAGATGGCATTCCTTTAAAGAATAAACACGGTGCAAGTATAGAAGATATTTATTAAATTGCAGTCAGCTTCCAATACTCACATTTTATGACAGCGCAGAGAGCGGAGGAATAACAAGTCAATGCATTGTTTACTATTAAATAAAAATATTTTTACATAATTTCTTGCGAGGCCATCAATAACTCGAGGTGCAAACCTGCCAGCCGAAGTATGAAGCGTATATACTCGAGCTATGCTGTCAGATGTATGCAGGTAAAGGAAAGCATCAACCAATCTGGAGGGATTATGTTTCTCGAGCGTGTGGAAATTGTCGGATTCAGGGGTATTAACCGTCTTTCGTTAATGCTTGAGCAAAACAATGTGCTGATTGGCGAGAACGCATGGGGTAAATCCAGCCTGCTGGACGCGTTAACGTTGCTACTGTCGCCGCACGATACGCTTTATCACTTTACTCGTGATGACTTCTATTTCCCGCCGGGCGATGTACAAGGCAGGGAACACCATTTACACATTGTGCTGACCTTCCGGGAAACCGCGCCGGGGCATCATCTTGGGCGACGTTATCGTTCGCTTGCGCCTGTGTGGATAGGTGGAGGAGATGGTTATCAGCGCATACTGTATCGCCTGGCCGGGGAGCTTGCAGAAGACGGTTCCATTCTGACCATGCGCAGTTTCCTTGATGACAAAGGTCATTTTATTGAGCTTGATGACATCGATGCCCTGGCAAAACAAATCATACGCCTCAACCCTGTTCTGCGTTTGCGTGATGCGCGTTTCATGCGCCGCTTACGCAATGACAGCCTCCCCGCAATGCCCGAAAACGAAATGACAGCACGGCAGCTTGATTTTCTGGCGCGCGAGCTGGTTTCTCGTCCACAAAATCTTACCGATGCACAGTTGCGCCAGGGGTTGTCGGCAATGGTGCAATTGCTTGAGCACTATTTTTCCGAGCAAGGCTCGGTGGCGCGACATCGTTTATTGCGGCGTCATTCGCATGATGAACAACGCAGTTGGCGCTACCTGGATATCATCAACCGCATGATAGACAAACCCAATAGCCGCGCTCACCGCATGATTTTACTGGGGATGTTTTCAACGTTGCTGCAAGCCAAAGGCAGCGTAGCGTTGGATAAAGATGCTCGTCCATTATTGCTGGTGGAAGACCCTGAAACGCGTCTGCATCCCATTATGTTGTCGGTGGCATGGCATTTATTAAACCTGCTGCCGCTGCAAAAAATAACCACGACTAACTCGGGTGAACTGCTATCGCTTACTCCCGTGGAAAATGTCTGCCGGCTGGTGCGTGAATCGTCAAAAGTTGCGGCCTGGCGACTGGGCCCCGGTGGAATGAATGCAGAAGATAGCCGTCGCATTGCGTTTCATATTCGCTTTAACCGGGCCTCATCATTGTTTGCGCGTTGCTGGCTGTTGGTAGAAGGGGAAACGGAAGTGTGGGTGATGAACGAACTGGCGCGCCAGTGCGGGCACCATTTCGACGCTGAAGGCGTGAAGGTTATCGAATTTGCACAGTCGGGACTTCGTCCATTGATTAAGTTTGCGCGACGTATGGGTATTGAATGGCATGTTCTGGTGGATGGTGATGAAGCCGGGAAAAAATATGCGGCCACGGTGCGCGGTATCCTTGAAAATGACCGCGACCAGGAACGAGACCACTTAACGGTGCTGCCAGCAATGGACATGGAGCATTTCATGTACCGCCAGGGTTTTTCCGATGTCTTTCATCGCGTGGCGCAAATTCCCGAAAATGTGCCGATGAATATGCGCCGCGTTATCGTGAAAGCCATTCATCGTTCTTCCAAACCTGATTTGGCAATTGAAGTGGCGATGGAAGCCGGAAGGCGAGGTGTGGATGCTGTGCCCTCGTTGCTGCGTAAAATGTTTTCACGGGTGTTATGGCTTGCGCGTGGCCGGGCCGACTAGCCCGGCAAAAGCTTAAAATTTATCTTCAATTTGCGCCATCATTTCATCCAACAAACTGAAGCGGCGACGGTATTCAGCTCGTTTCTTGCTGGCAATTTCTTCAATGGGTTTACGTGATATCCCCAGGGGAAGGCCAAATAAGCCCCCCTGCAATAACTCGCCGTTCATCGACTCCCAGAAGCTATCGTAATCGGCATGAATTTTGTCTTTTTTCTTTTTCAAATAACGCCATGAACGATAGATATGCGCACTGTTGCCGACGGCCAGAATTTGGCTCACGCCTAAATGACGGGCGAGCAGACAGGCCGCTTCGAGTACCAGACGTTTAGGGAATAAACCGTGACACGCTTTAGTGGCATGCTGAATGTATTCATGCGGGGTATCGCTTTTCGCCCCCTGTAATCCACCAATAAACAGAGTGGGTTTCCCGTGTTGTTGGCACAGTGTGAACGTTAATCCCGCGAGAGTAACGCCATCTTGCCGGGTCAGGATTATCGTCGCTTCACCTTCTTTATCAACATTGGCGATAGCGCATAAATCAAGATGGTAGAAGTTCTCATCTTTACCCGTTATTGTTGCCAGACGCGCGCCGTTGGTCGAATAGTGCTGCCGCAACAAGCGCTCAGGCAGTGCTTTGGTCAGTACGTGATAGTGGAAAGACAATGCTTTTACCGCTGCCTTGCGGTTAAAATTCGCTGCCAGATAGGGGCGATGAGCCCGGCATGGCAGGCCCGGTTGCACCGTTAGCAGCTTTTGTAACAAAGGCTGTTGCGATAAATCGGTCAGTAATTGCGCGGTCGTAAGCGGGCTTGCCAGTGAGCGAAGGACAAACTTCCGACGATAAGCTGGGTCATTCCAGGCACTTCCCGGCACCCATTGTCCTTTTGCCAAAGAAAGAAACAGCTGCCAGCCGTTGAGTTGAGTGGTTGATATGCATTCGTCTACGGTAATGGGCGGCATGATTGAAACCTGGTTGAGGGGAATGGTGTCATTTCATCATTTGTTAGCTCAACGAATATTCAATCACCGTCCATGCTGTTACGGCTTCGCGACTTTTGTTGATACTCTATTTAATTAGCCAGTCTGTTTGCAGGATACCTATGAGATTCAAGGGAAAAATAAAAAAACGTTATTGGCTTCTGGGCCTGTTGGTATTGCTGTTCGGTATCTGGCTATGGCAGTTTCTGAATGCCCCAGCACCGGTTTATCAAACCATGATTGTGCGTAAAGGTGAGCTGCAACAGAGCGTGCTCGCAACGGGCAAGCTTGATGCATTACGCAAAGTTGACGTAGGTGCGCAGGTTAGCGGGCAGTTAAAAACGCTGTCGGTGAATATCGGCGATAAAGTGAAAAAAGATCAGCTGTTAGGGGTTATCGATCCTGAACAGGCGCAAAACCAAATTAAGGAAGTTGAGGCGACACTAATGGAGTTGCGCGCACAGCGACGCCAGGCGGTGGCGCAGGCCAAACTTGCCCAGGTGACACTTAATCGCCAACGTGCGCTGGCAAAAACGCAGGCAGTATCGCAACAGGATCTCGACACGGCTGTGACCGATCTTGAAGTCCGGCAGGCGCAAATCGGGACGATTGATGCACAAATTAAACGTAATCAAGCGTCTTTAGATACCGCAAAAACCAACCTTGATTACACACAAATTGTTGCGCCAATGGCCGGTGAAGTCACTGAGATCACCACTAAACAAGGCCAGACGGTGATTGCTGCACAGCAAGCACCGAATATTCTGACGCTTGCCGACCTCAGCACTATGCTGGTGAAAGCACAGGTTTCCGAGGCCGATGTTATTCATCTTAAATCGGGGCAAAAAGCATGGTTCACCGTTCTTGGCGACCCACTGACGCGCTATGAAGGGGTGCTTATCGATATTCTGCCCACTCCGGTGAAGGTGAACGACGCTATTTTCTATAATGCCCGGTTTGAGGTTCCTAACCCAAAAGGCGTGTTGCGCCTGGAGATGACGGCGCAAGTGCATATCCAACTAGGTGGCGTGAAAGACGTGTTGACCATCCCTCTTGCAGCACTTGGCGAACCGGTTGGCGATAGCCGCTATAAAGTTTCTGTACTGCGTAACGGCGAAACCCGTGACCGGGAAATTACTATCGGGATGCGTAATGACACGCAAGTGCAAGTTGTCAACGGTCTGACCGAAGGCGAGGAAGTGGTCATTGGGCGAACCTCCGCCGGGAGTGCGCCATGACGGCACTGCTTGAGCTACGGGATATTCGCCGTAGCTATCCGTCGGGAGACGAACAAGTTGAAGTGCTTAAAGGCATTAACATCACCATTGAAGCGGGTGAAATGGTGGCGATTGTCGGGGCATCAGGCTCCGGCAAATCAACGCTGATGAATATTCTCGGTTGCCTGGATAAACCGACCAGCGGCAGCTACAAGGTCG
>DASXXQ010000083.1:0-6645 GCA_036502985.1 Buttiauxella sp. | reverse complement strand
TAAGCCGGGTTCTGTCGTGGACAGTCATTCATCTAGGCCAGCAATCGCTCACTGGCTCAAGCAGCCTACCCGGGTTCAGTACGGGCCGTACCTTGTGAACCCCTATTTGGCCTTGCTCCGGGTGGAGTTTACCGTGCCACGGACTGTTACCAGCCGCGCGGTGCGCTCTTACCGCACCCTTTCACCCTTACCTGATCCCACTTGCGTGGGCCATCGGCGGTTTGCTCTCTGTTGCACTGGTCGTGGGTTACCCCCCCAGGCGTTACCTGGCACCCTGCCCTATGGAGCCCGGACTTTCCTCCCCTCCGCCCGTCTCCCCCCGAAAGAGGACGACGACGAAGCGGCGACTGTCTGGTCAGCTTCGGCGCGAAGTATAGAGGGTTTGCACGCCGCTGTCACCTCGCTAATGGGAGGTGTTCATGCCTATTGCAACCGTTGCTGCAATATTGCGCGATGCGCGATAAATATTATCGAAGGCATTTTTCAGCGCTTCTTCCAACGTACCAATACTATTGAGCACGCTATATACCGCGTCGATACCATATTGATGAACCACGGCGACATCGCTGGTCAGCGAGCCTGCGATACCAATCACCGGTTTGCTGTACTTTTTCGCCACCGCCGCCACACCGACAGGAACTTTGCCGCGAATACTTTGGCTGTCCATCCGCCCTTCGCCGGTCACCACTAGCGAGCAATCATGAATATGTTCTTCAAGATGCAGAGCTTCCGTCACAATCTCTACACCGCTACGCAATTCGGCACCGAGGAACGCCATCAGCGCCGCGCCCATACCGCCCGCAGCACCTGCACCCGGCGCATTTTTGACATCAATGTGTAAGTCTTTTTTAATCACATCAGCAAAGTGAGCAAGATTGGCATCAAGCTCAATAATCATCGCTTCATCAGCCCCTTTTTGCGGCCCGAAAATACGTGATGCGCCGTTGTCGCCGATTAATGGGTTAGTCACATCGCAGGCAACATTGATTATGCAGTCAGCCAAACGGCTATCCAGGCCTGAAATATCGATGCGATTCAGGCTCATCAGGCTACCGCCGCCATGGCCGATGTCTTTGCCCAATGCATCACACAATTTCGCGCCAAGCGCCTGCACCATGCCGGCACCGCCGTCATTCGTAGCACTCCCACCGATGCCGATAATAATGTTGCGTGCGCCGTTATCCAGAGCATGCAAAATCAGCTCGCCAGTGCCATGCGAGGTCGTAACCAGAGGGTTACGGTTTTCGATTGGCACCAGAGCAAGACCGCTTGCTTCGGCCATTTCAATAATCGCGGTTTGGCCGTCACCGGACATTCCCCAGTACGCCGTAACCGGTTTGCCCAGCGGCCCTGTCACAGTCGTGGTGATTTTTCTACCTTGTGTGGCACTGATCATGGCATCGACCGTCCCTTCTCCGCCATCTGCAACGGGGACCGATATATATTCCGCATCAGGAAATATTTCGCGGAATCCTTTTTCAATCGCCTGTGCCACTTCAACCGCTGAGAGGCTTTCTTTATAAGAGTCGGGTGCGATAACGATTTTCATAGTATGTCCATGCCAAAAGGGCCGAGAAAAACGGGGCATCTGGATCTGGAGATGCCCATCTCTTTTATTTACCGACTTCTACTTTCGCCAGTTTTTCGTAGTAACACGCGATGGCACTGTGATCATCGTTACCGTGGCCGTCTGCACGCAGCGCTTGCATCATTTCCATTACCGCAGCGGTTAATGGCAGTTGCGCACCAACACCGTGAGAAGTATCCAGCGCGTTCGCCAGGTCTTTAATGTGCAGGTCGATGCGGAAACCTGGCTTGAAGTTACGCTCCAGCACCATCGGCGCTTTCGCTTCCAGAACCGTGCTACCCGCAAGGCCGCCACGAATCGCCTGGAAGACTAATTCAGGGTCCACACCCGCTTTGGTAGCCAGCACCAGCGCTTCAGACATCGCGGCAATGTTCAGTGCCACAATCACCTGGTTTGCCAGCTTGGTCACGTTACCTGCACCGATATCACCGGTATGCACAACGGAGGCGGCCATCGCTTTAAGCAGGTCGTAATACTTGTCGAAAATGGCTTTGTCACCGCCAACCATAACTGACAGTGTGCCTTCAATAGCCTTTGGCTCGCCGCCGCTGACTGGCGCATCCAGCATGTCGATGCCTTTTGCTTTCAGCGCTTCGCTGATTTCACGGCTCGCCAGGGGCGCGATGGAACTCATGTCGATAACGACGGTGCCAGGTTTCGCACCTTCGATAATGCCGTTTTCGCCCAACGCGACTTCTTTAACGTGGGGAGAGTTAGGCAGCATGGTGATAATCACATCGCACTGCTCAGCAATCTGTTTTGGCGTAGTTGCAGTTTCTGCACCCGCGGCGATAACTTCTGCAATCACTTCTGCATTACGGTCAGCAACCACCAGGGAATAACCGGCTTTGATGAGGTTTTTACTCATTGGTTTGCCCATGATGCCCAGGCCAATAAAGCCAACTTTCAGTGTCATAGCGTTAATCTCTCTTTAGATTCAGGTGGACGTTATTTTTTAAACTGGTCGCATAACTTTTGTGTGGCAGAGCGGAAGACGCCCAAATCACTGCCTACGGCAACGAATGTTGCGCCCCACTCCAGGTAACGGCGGGCGTCGGCCTCGGCTGGAGCCAGGATGCCTGAAGGCTTACCGTGCGCTTTTGCCCGAGCAAAAATATGCTGAATGGCGCTTTGTACTTCCGGATGCGATGGGTTACCGAGATGCCCCAATGCGGCAGACAAATCACCAGGGCCGACAAAAATGCCATCTACACCGTCGGTCGCGGCTATCGCATCCAGGTTATCAATGCCTTCCTGGCTTTCGATTTGCGCCAGAATAGTGATGTTCTGATTCACTTGTTTGAAGTAATCCACCACCGTGCCGTAGCCGTTACTGCGGTGTGAAACCGACACGCCGCGGATACCTTCTGGGGGATAGCGGGTTGAAGACACCGCCAGCGCCGCATCTTCCTGAGTCTCAACGAATGGAATCAGGAAGTTATAAAAACCAATATCCAGCAAACGCTTAATCACAACAGGGTCGTTGGTTGGAGCACGCACTACCGGAGCGCTGTGGCTGCCGGTCAGCGCCATCAATTGCGGAATAAACGTCGTGATGTCGTTTGGCGCATGTTCGCCATCCAGCACAATCCAGTCGAACCCAGCCAGGCCCAGCACTTCAGTGCTGATAGGATTTGCCAACGCAGACCAGCAACCGATTTGAGTCTGGTTTGCTGCCAGTGCTGCTTTGAATTTATTTGGGAAAACGTTGCTATTCATTTGTTGCCCTTATTTATCCAGCTATCTGTTGAGTTAATTACTTCTGCAATTCCATACGTTTAATGTCACCAACCACGAACAGATAACAAACCATTGCCATCAGCGCCGAACAGCCGACAAAGATCAGCGCCGCATTGAAGGAGTGAAGTTCAGAAACCAGGTAACCAATCACCAGTGGCGTTACGATAGAAGCGACGTTACCGAACACGTTGAACACCGCACCGCACAGGCCCACCATCTCTTTTGGTGCGGTATCAGCAATAACCGGCCAACCCAGCGCACCAAAACCTTTACCGAAGAACGCGAATGCCATCAGCGTGACGACCAGTGCAGTACTGTCGGTGTAGTTACAAAGAATGATGGTGGAAGCGAGCAACATCCCGAGAACAATCGGTATCTTACGAGCTACGGTCAGCGAGTAACCGCGTTTGATTAACGAATCCGAGAATACGCCGCCCAGGACACCACCCGCAAAACCACACAGCGCCGGGATTGATGCGACCATACCCACCTTAAGAATCGACATCCCCTTATCCTGAACCAGATAAATCGGGAACCAGGTCAGGAAGAACCAGGTGATGGTGTTGATGAAGTACTGACCAAAGAACACACCCAGCATCATACGGTTAGTCAGCAACTGCTTGATGTAATGCAGTTTTGGCCCCTGGACGACTACGCCTGGTTTTTTGTGGTCCATATCGACCACTGCGCCACCTTTGGAGATGTAATCCAGTTCCTCTTTAGACATACGAGGATGGTCAGTTGGGTTATGGATAAACTTCACCCACAGGAAGGTAAGCACAAAACCGATGCCGCCCATCACGGTAAAGACATGTTCCCAACCCCATGCAAAGGTCAACCAGCCGAGCAATGGAGAGAACAGCGCCAGCGAGAAATATTGTGCAGAGTTAAAAATTGCTGAGGCCGTACCGCGTTCTTTTGTCGGGAACCAGGCGGCAACAATACGGGCGTTAGCCGGGAAAGAAGGTGCTTCAGAGAAGCCAAGCATAAAACGCATGATGAACATGGAGATACCGGCATAAGCCAGTGGCACCATATCGACAAAACCTTGCATGAACGTAAACAGTGACCAGAAGAACAGGCTGTAGGTGTAGACCTTCTTCGAGCCGTAGCGGTCAAGTAACCAACCGCCAGGAATTTGCATCAACAGGTAGGCCCAACCAAACGCTGAGAAAATATAGCCCATTGAGATTGCACTGAGCTGCAATTCTTTAGCAACCTCAGTACCCGCAATAGAAAGCGTGGCGCGATCTGCATAGTTAATTGTCGTCACAATAAAGATAATTAATAATATTAAGTATCGCGTGTTCTTACCTTTTTTTGACTCGGCTACTGTATCCAAAATCATTTTCTACATCCTCTGTTGCGGGTACTTAATTCAAGGATTTTTTATTTATATAAAGCGATATTTTTAAATGTGTTTCCGGGATAATACCGCTAGCTAAATTTGGTGTGATGTTTGTTATTCGCAAAACAGTATAGCCAGCACAGAACAAATGAGCATTGGGCACCTGCACAATAGATAACACTTAAATAGCCAAATAATTAATCTTATGCACATGTTTGTGGGGGGTATTGCACAAATTCATTGATTACTCCTCCTGTCAGGAAGTGCCTCACAATATTAAGTGATCTTGGTCACATTTTTATTTCTCGCGCCCTGACATTCTTTATTTAGCTTGTGAGAACATCACGATTAGAAAATTATTTATTAACTTTCAGGTAAAGTCTGGAGAATAGCGACGATGTCAAATATAGAAATTAAACAACAACCACCAGGTTCGTTTTATATAAAAGTTCATGAGACAGATAACGTCGCTATTATTGTTAATGACAATGGCCTGAAAGCCGGTACTCGCTTCCCGGATGGGCTGGTGCTCATCGAGCATATTCCGCAAGGTCATAAAGCCGCACTGGTGGATATTCCTGCCCACGGTGAAATTATCCGTTACGGTGAAGTTATCGGCTATGCCGTGCGTGATATTCCACGCGGAAGCTGGATTGACGAATCATTAGTGGAGTTGCCAAAAGCACCTCCGCTCAACACCCTGCCATTGGCCACTAAAGTGCCAGAACCCTTACCGCCTCTGGAAGGTTATACCTTCGAAGGTTACCGCAATGCAGACGGCAGCGTAGGCACCAAAAACCTGCTTGGCATCACCACCAGCGTGCATTGCGTCGCTGGCGTGGTGGATTACGTCATCAAAATTATTGAACGTGATTTGTTGCCACGTTACCCGAATGTAGACGGTGTAGTTGGCCTGAATCACCTTTATGGCTGCGGTGTCGCTATCAACGCACCTGCGGCGGTGATCCCGATTCGCACTATTCATAACATCGCCCTGAACCCGAACTTTGGTGGCGAAGTGATGGTCGTTGGCCTCGGTTGCGAAAAGTTACAACCCGAGCGCTTGCTGGAAGGCACCGAGGATGTGCAGGCAATTAATGTTGGCGATGCGAGCATTGTTCGCCTGCAAGATGAACATCACGTCGGCTTTAAATCGATGGTTGATGACATCCTGACAGTGGCAGAGCGCCATCTGATGAAGCTGAACCAACGCCTGCGTGAAACCTGCCCAGCTTCTGAATTGGTTGTGGGGATGCAGTGTGGCGGTAGCGATGCCTTCTCCGGTGTGACAGCAAACCCTGCGGTGGGTTACGCATCTGACTTAATTGTTCGTTGCGGTGGAACAGTGATGTTCTCTGAAGTGACAGAAGTGCGTGATGCCATCCACTTATTAACCCCGCGCGCCATCAACGAAGAAGTCGGCAAACGCCTGCTTGAAGAGATGGAATGGTACGACAACTATCTTGAGATGGGCCAAACTGACCGCAGCGCTAATCCATCGCCGGGTAACAAGAAAGGTGGCCTGGCAAACGTAGTGGAAAAAGCGCTCGGTTCAATCGCCAAGTCAGGCCAAAGCGCGATTGTAGAAGTGCTTTCACCAGGACAGCGCCCAACCAAACGCGGCCTGATTTACGCCGCAACGCCCGCCAGTGATTTCGTGTGCGGGACACAGCAGGTGGCATCCGGCATTACGGTGCAAGTGTTCACGACAGGTCGCGGCACACCGTACGGTTTGTTAGCCGTTCCCGTCATTAAAATGGCAACCCGTACTGCACTGGCAAACCGCTGGTATGACTTAATGGACATCAACGCAGGCACCATCGCAACCGGCGAGGCGACTATTGAAGATGTCGGTTGGGAATTGTTTAAATTTATTCTTGATGTCGCAAGCGGGCGCAAGCAAACCTTCTCGGATCAATGGGGTTTGCACAACGCACTGGCGGTATTTAACCCTGCACCCGTGACCTGA
>DASXXQ010000082.1:0-18888 GCA_036502985.1 Buttiauxella sp. | reverse complement strand
GTACCTCAGCTTATTCTCTCCTTCGTACCGAAGAACCCATTTGCTGACCTGACAGGCGCTAATCCAACGTCCATCATCAGCATCGTGATTTTCGCTGCGTTCCTGGGTGTCGCGGCACTGAAATTGCTGAAAGACGATGCACCGAAAGGTGAACGCGTTCTGGTTGCGATTGATACGCTACAAAGCTGGGTAATGAAGCTGGTGCGTCTGGTCATGCAACTGACACCATACGGTGTACTCGCACTGATGACCAAAGTGGTTGCGGGTTCGAACCTGCAAGACATCATCAAGCTGGGCAGCTTCGTCGTAGCTTCTTACCTTGGCCTTGCCATTATGTTCGGGGTGCATGCGATACTGCTGGCCGTTAACGGTGTTAGCCCGCTGAAATACTTCCGCAAAGTTTGGCCGGTGCTGACGTTTGCTTTCACCAGTCGCTCCAGCGCTGCAAGTATTCCATTGAACGTAGAAGCACAAACTCGCCGTCTGGGTGTGCCAGAATCAATCGCGAGCTTTGCAGCCTCCTTCGGGGCAACCATCGGCCAGAACGGCTGCGCAGGCTTATATCCAGCGATGCTGGCTGTAATGGTCGCGCCAACAGTAGGTATTAACCCGCTGGATCCGGTGTGGATTGCAACGTTAGTCGGGATTGTTACCGTAAGCTCCGCAGGCGTTGCCGGTGTGGGCGGTGGTGCAACCTTCGCCGCGCTGATTGTTCTGCCAGCCATGGGCTTACCAGTCACCCTGGTAGCACTGCTGATTTCTGTTGAACCTCTTATCGATATGGGCCGTACCGCGCTAAACGTAAGCGGTTCAATGACTGCTGGCACAATCACCAGTCAGTTGATGAAACAGACGGATAAAGAGCTATTGAATAGCGATGAAGAAGCAGAACTGGCGCATCGCTAATCCTTAACCAACAGTAGTCAATCCATTTAAAAATCTGCGACAATATAACGGTTCCTGTAACAGGGAGCCGTTTTTTTATTGATAACAACGTAGAGCCCCCTTTTAGGGTGCCATAACACTACCGTCTTCTATGGATCCCTTCCCTCTATGAAACGACTCTGTATCCTGTTTTTCGTATGCATGTCTACGGCCTGGGCCGAAATGCCTGACAACCCTTATCTACAGCATGCGCAGGCCGGTGACAGCCGCGCGCAGTTTTATCTTGCCGATACCTTATTTAGCGCAGGCGAGTATCAGCAGGCAGAAACCTGGGCGGCAAAATCAGCAGCTCAGGGTGATGCCGATGCACTGGCGCTGCTGGCGCAGCTAAAAATTCATGACCCCACCACTGCGGATTATCAGCAAGCTAAACCGTTAGCTGAACAGGCTGTGCAGCGCGGCAGCCAGACCGGAAAAGTAACTCTGGCGCGTATTATTGTTAATACTCAAGCGGGTAAGCCTGATTATCCTGCTGCCATTAAGTTACTGGAAAGCGCATCGCAAGATATAGAAAGTGACTCAGCCGTCGATGCACAAATGTTCCTGGGCTTGCTTTACGCTAATGGCGTGGGTGTCCCGCAAGATGACGAAAAAGCTACGTTCTGGTTTAAACGCAGCTCGGCGTTATCCCGCTCAGGCTATGCCGAGTATTGGGCTGGCCTGTTATTTTTAAACGGAGAGAAAGGCTTTATTGAAATCAATAAACAGCGGGCGTTGCAGTGGCTGAACCTCAGCTGCACCGAAGGCAATGATACCGGTTGCGAAGTGTTTGAACAGATCAGTAACGGCGGGTAAATCCGCCGTCATTAAATCATCTCTCAGGAAATCTCATTTTCCTGTCTAATTTGCGTTGCCCAACGCTGTGCTGCCTCCGGTAAGGTAAACGGAGGTGACTGACTGAATGCATCTCCCACCAGCACAAAGGCCACGTAGCGATTGCGTAGCATCCACACATCCTTAAATCCTTCTACTCGCCACGCATGAGCTGGCGGCGCGGGTTCAACGCGCGGTCGGTACGTAATAACAGGGCGATTATTTTGTTGGCGTAAAGGTTTCATAGGCAATGGAGTCAAAACTAAATTGATGAACAACTTCACTATGATAGCGGAGAACATCCCTCTTCGTCTCGCGTTGAGATGACCTTGTTCTATAGTTAAAGGTGTTTTTGACCTCACACGACCCGTTCGAACAGGGCAATACCCAAAATAATTCGAGAAGGAGATGTGTTCAATGTCGACGCATGATAAACATCCGTTAACCCACAGTGCACCTGTACATGATGCTAATGAATCAAAGCCTGGTATGGATTCACTGGCTCCCGAAGATGGATCTCACCGTCCTTCCACTGAACCCAGCCCGCCAGGTGCACAACCCACCGCGGCAGGAAGCTATAAGAGCCCTGATACCTCCAATGAAAAACTGAAGTCGCTCGATGTGCATCGCAAAGACGGGGAAAACTTCCCTCTTACCACAAATCAAGGCGTGCGCATTGCCGATGACCAAAACTCACTACGGGCCGGTACACGTGGGCCTACGCTTCTGGAAGACTTTATCCTGCGGGAAAAAATCACCCATTTTGACCATGAGCGTATCCCCGAGCGTATCGTCCATGCCCGTGGTTCTGCGGCACACGGCTATTTCCAGCCTTACAAAAATATGGCGGAAGTGACCAAAGCGGACTTCCTCTCTGACCCCGACAAAATCACACCGGTTTATGTGCGTTTTTCTACCGTACAAGGTGGCGCGGGCTCGGCCGATACCGTGCGAGATATCCGCGGATTTGCCACTAAGTTCTACACCGAAGAGGGCATTTTCGATTTAGTTGGCAATAACACGCCGGTCTTTTTCATTCAGGATGCGCATAAATTCCCGGATTTCGTTCACGCAGTAAAACCCGAACCGCACTGGGCTATCCCGCAAGGGGGTAGCGCCCATGACACCTTCTGGGATTACGTGTCACTACAACCTGAAACGCTGCACAATGTCATCTGGGCGATGTCTGACCGCGGCCTTCCACGCAGCTACCGCACCATGGAAGGTTTTGGTATTCATACCTTCCGCATGATAAATGCCGAGGGCAAAGCCACCTTTGTGCGTTTCCACTGGAAACCCACCGCCGGGAAAGCCTCATTGGTTTGGGATGAGTCGCAAAAACTCACGGGCCGAGATCCTGACTTCCACCGTCGCGATCTTTGGGAATCTATTGAAGCAGGTGATTTCCCGGAATACGAACTGGGCCTGCAATTAATCCCTGAAGAAGACGAATTTAAATACGACTTCGACCTGCTCGACCCAACGAAACTTATCCCGGAAGAACTGGTTCCCGTTCATCTGGTTGGTAAAATGACGCTTAATCGCAACCCGGATAATTTCTTTGCTGAAAACGAACAAGTGGCATTCCATCCAGGGCACATCGTTCCAGGATTAGATTTCAGTAATGACCCGCTGTTACAGGGGCGCTTGTTCTCTTACACCGATACGCAAATTAGCCGTCTTGGTGGGCCAAACTTCCATGAAATCCCGATAAACCGCCCGGTCTGCCCATATCACAACTTCCAGCGTGACGGCATGCATCGTATGGATATAGACAGCAACCCAGCAAACTACGAGCCTAACTCCATCAACGATAACTGGCCGCGCGAAACCCCTCCGGGGCCAAAACGCGGCGGCTTTGAAAGCTACCAGGCGCGTGTTGAAGGCCATAAAATCCGTGAACGTAGTCCGTCGTTCGGCGAATACTATTCCCAACCTCGCCTGTTCTGGCAAAGCCAGACACCTGTCGAGCAGCAACACATCATCAGTGCATTTAGCTTTGAACTCTCAAAAGTGGCCAGGCCGTATATCCGCGAAAGAGTGCTGGATCATCTGACACATATTGATATCTCTCTCGCCCATCCGGTGGCCCAAAATCTGGGTATTGAGCTGTCAGATGAGCAAATGCACGTTGCGCCGCCGAAAGATGTGAACGGCCTGAAAAAAGATCCGAGTCTGAGTCTGTATGCCGTGCCGAGTGGTTCAGTGAAAGGGCGAGTCGTGGCGATTTTGCTCAGTGAAAAAGCCAATGCTGCCGATGTCTTAGCGGTGATGCAGGCGCTTAAAGCGCAGGGGGTGCATAGCAAATTGCTCTTTTCACGAATGGGGGAAGTTAGCGCTGATGACGGTTCCCTGCTGCCAGTGGGTGCCACATTCGCCGGTTCGCCTTCGGTCAGTGTTGATGCCGTGATTGTGCCCGGAGGCGATCTTAATTCGATTCTGAGCAATGGGGATGCGGCTTACTACTTGCTGGAAGCTTACAAACACCTAAAAGTGATTGGTCTCGCCGGTGATGCCCGCAAGTTTAAAACCAAACTCGGCATTGATAAGCAGGGTGAAGAGGGTATTGTCGAAGGTGACACCGTCACAACGGCATTTACTGATGATTTCCTTACGCTTTTAGCCGCGCACCGTGTCTGGTCACGGGATAATAAAGTGGGGCATATTCCTGCATAACCCCATGTAACAAATAAAAAAGCCGCCACGCAAGTGACGGCTTTTTTACTGGAAACAGATTTACTTCTGTTTAGTCTGCGGGTCGGTATCGTATTCCGCACAAGACTGGTAACCCGAGTTCATGACATGCCCGGTGTCATCAAGGGCAACGAAATAAGTTTCGGTTTTACCATCACGCTGGCCAAGAATATAAGTCTGGCAAGTACCACGCGCATGAATCATTGTCACTTCAGAAGACGGTTTGCCAGCAACCTGCTGAACCTGTTCACGGCTCATGCCTTTTTTAACATCTTTCACGACCGGAGTAGCAACCTGATCTTTGGTTCGGTCATAAGCGGTACAACCTGCAAGCATCGTCATAACCGCTGCTGCACTTAAGATTCCCACAAATTTCTTGTTCATATTATATCCTCATTTTTCAGGGTATTGCTCATGCGTGTTTGTTAAGCCTGGAATATAAAAAGGCATTTTTCAACTATTCGGACTAAATGAAGTCATTTTAGGATTATTAGACAAAACACCGGGTTAGCTCTGAATCGCTCTAAATCACACCAAATAGTTTGCTGGCCTCGGGTTGAGTCTTGTCGTTTTACCCACAAACGGGTAGTTTTAACAAATATGAGTTTTGCTGCCTGCGCATGCAGGTACACCGTAACCGGAGGGTTAAATGGCTCTGCAACAAGAGATTATCCAGGCATTAGGGGTTAAATCACAGATTGACCCGCAACACGAAATCCGCGTCAGCATCGATTTTCTGAAGTCGTATCTGAAAAGGTATTCATTTCTTAAATCTCTGGTACTGGGGATCAGTGGCGGCCAGGACTCAACGCTTGCCGGTAAACTTTGCCAACTCGCCATTAATGAACTGCGTGAAGAGACTGGCGACACAAGCTACCAGTTTATCGCGGTACGTTTACCCTTTGGTGTGCAGGCCGATGAACAAGACTGCCAGGACGCCATTGCCTTTATCCAACCCGACCGCGTACTGACGGTGAACATTAAAGGTGCGGTACTTGCGAGCGAGCAAGCATTGCGCGAAGCAGGCATCGAGCTGAGTGATTTTATTCGCGGCAACGAAAAAGCCCGTGAGCGTATGAAAGCCCAGTACAGCATCGCGGGGATGACCCAGGGTGTCGTGGTCGGTACTGACCATGCTGCGGAAGCCGTCACCGGTTTCTTCACTAAATACGGCGATGGCGGCACTGATATCAACCCCATTTTCCGTCTGAATAAGCGCCAGGGAAAAGCACTGCTAAAAGTCCTGGGTTGCCCGGAACATTTGTATCAGAAAGCGCCAACGGCCGACCTCGAAGATGATCGCCCTTCACTGCCAGATGAAGCTGCACTGGGCGTCACTTACGAGCAGATTGATGACTATCTGGAAGGTAAAAAGCTGGATGAAGCCACCAGCAAAATAATCGAAGGCTGGTATCTGAAAACCGAACACAAACGTCGCCCGCCGATTACCGTGTTTGATGATTTCTGGAAGAAGTAATTTTCGCTTTGGCGGATGACAACAGCGCATCCGCCTGTTATCTGGAAACTCATGGACAGCTCTGCAAAACGCGCTACGGCCTTCGGCCTGCTGGCGATCCTCCTCTGGAGCACGTCGGTTGGTTTATTACGCAGTATCAGTGAGCATTTTGGCCCCGTTGGAGGCGCGGCGCTCATTTATACTGTAAGCGCGCTGTGCTTGTGTCTGGCGCGTGGTTTTCCCAAAATCCGCGAAATACCCACCCACTATTTATGGGTGGGTGGCGCATTATTTGTGACTTATGAAATCAGCCTCGCGCTGGCGATTGGGCTTGCGCACAGCCGCAGTCAGTCGCTGGAACTGGGGATGATTAACTATTTGTGGCCCAGCCTGACCATTCTGCTCGCCCTGTTTATCAATCAACAACGCAGTAATGTGTGGCTCTGGCCCGGGCTTGCTCTGTCTCTTGCTGGCATCGTTCAGGTCATGAAGGGTGAAGGCGACTGGTCGCCGTTGCAGATGTGGCACAACATTCTTGATAACCCGCTGGCCTACGGATTAGCCTTTGCCGCCGCGTTAATTTGGGCGCTGTATTGCAATGTCACCCGCCGTTGGAGTGACGGTAAAAATGGCGTTTCGCTGTTTTTCTGCGCCACCGCCTTCGTGCTGTGGGTTAAATTCATGTTCGTCAACGAAGCCCCTATTCACTTTACATGGCCTGCGTCGTTGCAACTTTTGTTTATGGGCGTTTCAACGGCAGTAGCGTACTCCGCGTGGAACCACGGCATACAGCGCGGGAATATGACGTTGCTGGCGTCAGCATCGTATTTTACGCCGGTGCTTTCGGCATTAATCGCGAGTTTATGGCTAGGTTTGCATCCCGGGTGGGGGTTCTGGCAGGGCGTTATCATGGTGGTCGGCGGGTCGCTGTTGTGTTGGCTGGCCACCCGTAATTACGGTTAAGTTCCATGGAAAGTTGGTGGATGTCGCTTGTGCTAATCCACCCTACCACGACCTTTGTAGCCTTTGTAGGTCGGATTAGCGCGAGCGACATCCGACCTTAGCCTGGCTTTCAAGAGGAGCAATTACGAACCCGCTCCTCCCTCTTTATCAACAACCTTATTTCACCATCGGGAGCTTCAAATCATGCTGCCGGGCGCATTCAACCGCGCTTTCATAACCCGCATCCGCATGGCGCATCACACCCGTTGCTGGATCATTCCACAACACACGCCCTAAGCGTACCGCGGCTTCTGGCGTACCGTCTGCAACGATCACCACACCGGCGTGTTGCGAGAAGCCCATCCCCACACCGCCGCCGTGATGCAGGCTCACCCACGTTGCGCCACCTGCGGTATTCAACAGCGCATTCAGCAATGGCCAGTCGGAAACCGCATCTGAGCCATCTTTCATTGACTCGGTTTCACGGTTTGGTGAAGCCACTGAGCCACAATCCAGATGATCGCGACCAATCACAATCGGTGCTTTCAGCTCGCCATTGCGCACCATTTCGTTAAACGCCAGTCCGGCAAGATGTCGCTCGCCCAGACCCAACCAGCAAATACGTGCCGGTAAGCCCTGGAATGCGATACGCTCTTGAGCCATATCCAGCCAGCGATGCAGGTTCTGGTTATCCGGGAATAGCTCTTTGAGCTTCGCATCCGTTTTAGCAATATCTTCCGGGTCACCAGAAAGAGCTACCCAACGGAACGGCCCTTTGCCTTCACAGAACAGCGGGCGAATATATGCCGGAACAAAACCGGGGAAATCAAAGGCATTCTCCACACCTTCATCAAATGCCACCTGACGGATATTGTTACCGTAATCCACCGTTGGAACGCCCATTTCCCAGAAATCGAGCATTGCCTGAACGTGAGTCGCCATAGAAGCACGCGCTGCTTTTTCCACGGCTTTTGGCTGCACTGTGCGCTCGCTTTGCCAGCGTTCAACAGACCAGCCCAACGGCAAATAACCGTTTATCGGATCATGCGCGGAGGTTTGGTCAGTGACGATATCAGGCTTAATACCTCCTGCTTTCGCCCGTTTCACCAATTCTGGCAACAGTTCGGCGGCGTTACCCAACAGACCAACGGAGATAGCCTTTTTCTCCGCATTTGCTTTCTCGATAATCGCCAACGCTTCATCAAGGTTTGTCGCTTTATAATCCAGATAACGGGTACGCAGGCGGAAATCAATGCGAGACTCCTGGCACTCGATGGCTAATACAGAGGCACCAGCCAATACCCCAGCCAGCGGCTGCGCACCGCCCATACCACCCAAACCTGCGGTGAGTATCCACTTGCCGCGCAAATCGCCACCGTAGTGCTGACGCCCCGCTTCGGCAAAGGTTTCAAACGTACCCTGCACGATGCCTTGCGCACCGATATAAATCCAGGAGCCAGCCGTCATTTGGCCGTACATCATCAGCCCGGCTTTATCTAACTCGTGGAAATGGTCCCAGTTAGCCCAGTGTGGGACGAGGTTAGAGTTGGCAATCAATACACGAGGTGCGTCGGCATGGGTACGGAAAATACCGACCGGTTTACCCGATTGCACCAGCAGCGTTTCATCCGCTTTAAGGCTACGTAACGACGTCAGGATCTGTTCAAAACAATCCCAGTTGCGTGCCGCTTTGCCGATCCCGCCATATACCACCAGATCTTCCGGGCGCTCTGCGACATCCGGGTCGAGGTTGTTCTGGATCATGCGGTAAGCGGCTTCGATCAGCCAGTTTTCGCAGTGCAATGTATTGCCATGAGGCGCGCGTACCGTGCGGGCTACCGCCTGTTTTACAGATTCAGTCATTGTAGTGGCTCCCGGCATCAGGCCGACGTTGAAGGAAAGAGTTGAGTGATAACTTCAGGTAATTCACCGCTGGCACCCCACTGGCGCATGCTTTCGATATCTGGCGCCAGCAAGCGGTCTTTATCGAGGAAAGCAACGCGCTCACGGATACCGCTGAAGACTTGTTCCATCAACGGTGAACTGCGTAGAGGGCGCGAAAACTCAATACCTTGCGCGGCGGCCATCGCTTCAATCCCCACGACCGCAGACGTGTTAAAGCACATGTCACCCAAACGACGCGCGGCATAGGTTGCCATGGAAACGTGATCTTCCTGGTTTGCCGATGTTGGCAAACTGTCCACGCTGCCGGGATGTGCCAACGATTTGTTTTCGGAGGCCAGCGCCGCCGCCGTCACCTGCGCAATCATAAAGCCGGAGTTGATACCGCCTTCTTTGACCAGGAATGGCGGTAAACCAGAAAGCCCGGTATCCAGCAGCAATGCCAGGCGACGCTCTGAAATTGCGCCAATCTCAGCCACCGCCAGCGCGATAATATCGGCGGCGAAGGCCACGGGTTCGGCATGGAAGTTACCACCAGAAATTACTTCACCGGTTTCGCTAAACACCAGTGGATTATCAGATGCGGCATTGGCTTCAATTTGTAGCACCCTTGCGGCGTGGCGCAGGTTATCCAGACATGCGCCCATCACTTGCGGTACGCAGCGTATGGAGTAAGGGTCCTGCACGCGCCCGCAATGCTGATGGGAATCGACGATTTCGCTGTCTGCCAGCAGCGCTCTGACCGCTGCCGCAACATCAATTTGCCCGGTTTGCCCACGCGCTTCATGAATCCGCGCATCGAACGGTTTCACCGAGCCTTTAATCGCCTCAAGGGATAAAGCTCCCGCCACAAGCCCTGCACCAAATACTTTTTCCCCTTCAAACAACCCGCGCAGTGCCAGTGCGGTAGAAACCTGCGTACCGTTAAGCAACGCCAGGCCCTCTTTGGGTCCAAGCACTAACGGCTCAACACCCGCAATTTTTAGCCCTGCAACGGCAGGCACTTCTTCACCGTTAATACGCACATTGCCTTCACCCAGCAGCATCAGCGAAAGATGCGCTAGCGGGGCAAGGTCACCCGATGCGCCAACAGAGCCTTTTTCAGGGATAACCGGCATCACACCGGCATTAAACAGGCGTAATAAACTGTCGATAACGCTCATACGCACGCCAGAATGACCGCGTGCAAGGCTGATGATTTTGCTCGCCATCACCAATCGCACCACGTCGTCAGGCAGGGGTTGCCCAAGACCTACGCTGTGTGAAAGCACCAGATTGCGCTGTAGTTCCGCCAGATGGTCTTTAGCAATGGTTGTTTGCGCCAGTTTGCCAAACCCAGTATTGATGCCGTAAACCACGTCGCCATGATTCACGATGGCTTCAACGGTTTGTTGTGACTTCACGACGGCATCAACCGCATGTGGGTCAAGACTTAATGTTACGGTTCCGTGATAAATTTCACGCAATGTGGCGAGCGTTACGCGCCCTGGTGTAAGACAGCAAAGCTTTTTTTGCAGCGACATAGTGACATCCTGATGGCATCAATTCATATGAACGTATAGAGTTGTATAGACAACCTAACTAATAAACCCAAATGACCGCCAGTACGTCATAGGTAAATTTTATAGATTAGTGAGCGGGATCGCGCTTAACCCATAAAAAGACCAAGGACAAAACATGTCTGATTTAGAACCTTTGGAGCAGTTACGTTCAGCAATTAGCGATCTCCCCGCCCCTATTTATTTTCGGGTCAAACAGGCAATTATCAGCCAAATACGTAGCGGTAATTGGCTTGCGCACCAGCGTGTACCATCGGAAACAGAACTGGTCAATGCACTGAATGTCAGCAGAATGACGATAAATCGCGCGCTGCGGGAATTAACCGGAGAAGGCTGGCTGGTGCGTATGCAGGGAGTCGGCACATTTGTTGCGGAACAAAAAGGCCATACCGCAATGCTGGAAGTGGGAAGTATTGCGGAAGAGATAACTGCGCGCGGGCACCATTATCGCAATCAGGTGGTAGCACTTGAGCAAGTCAAAGCGGATGCAGCACTTGCGCACGCCTTTTCAGTCAACGTTGGCGAGCCGCTGTTTTACTCGCAATTGGTTCATTACGATAACGATATGGCGGTGCAACTGGAAACGCGCTATGTAAATCCTGCGCTGGCTGCGGACTATCTACAACAAGATTTCAAGCTGTTCACTCCGCACCATTATCTGAGCAAAATAGCGCCGTTAACCTCGGGTGAGCATATCGTTGAAGCAGTATTAGCCGATGAGACGCAGCAAGGCCTGCTCGAAGTGACCGCCAGCCAGCCCTGCTTGTTAATTCAACGCCGCACCTGGCATCACTCACAGGTTGTCACCGTCGCCCGGCTGTTATATCCGGGCTCGCGTTATCAATTGGTGGGGAGTTTCACCGGTAAGTAATCAGAGATAGGTGATTTCGCTAAACAGTAGCTTCCCTTCCGATTTCAACAGGCGCAAGGTGTAGCGCCCATCTTGCCACCATGCGCCTTGTTCGGGTGTCAGCAGTTTGTCGCCCAATTGCCACTCGCCGCTTAACACATACACAATGCCGCCTCTGGGGGCGAAGGTTGTAAACGTGCGGTCAGCAACGCGCACCCTCGCGCGGCAGCGGTCACGGTGTGTCATGATATTAAAATCCATCGACATACCCTGTTTCAGCTCTGCTTTAACCGTGTAATCCCCGGCAAACGCAAAAGGCTGAAAGTGTTTTAGGGTATGACGAAACGCTTTTCCGGCATCCAGAACGACTTCCCCTCCTTCCAGCAGCGTGATTACACGGTCTACCTGGGGAAATGCTGAAAACTCGCCGCTACTGGCAATTGATGCGATGCTGGCTCGCCAGTTGAAATCCCGCGTAGCGGGCGGGAAACAGCAAATCTCGCGAGTTTCTCCGGCGCCGTTACGCCACAAGCTGACGGGCACTTTCCGTATATCAAAGAATTCCATCACCACTCCTGAAGAGCACGCATTACCTGCGCAAACTGTGCATCACTTTGTTCATCGAGTGGGTGCTGCCTGTCAGATATCACCTGCTTTCCTGCAACCCACACGTCTCTAATTTGTTCGCTCTTGCCACCGAATAACCAACGGTTGATCACCGCGTAATCTTCCACATGCGCAAGCCACGCATCACGTTCGAGCACCAGCCAATCTGCACGTTGACCCGGGGCAATCATCCCCATCGTCACACCACAGGCTTGTGCACCGCCTACCGCGGCCTGCCGCCATAACACTTCACCCACCTGCGGCAACTCGGGAAGCACAATGCGGTTACGGCGACGGTCACGCAGGCGCTGCGCATACTCAAGCCAACGTAATTCTTCTAACGCATTGACCGAAACATGGCTGTCAGAACCAATTCCCCAATGTCCGCCCTGGGCGATGAAATTAGTTGCAGGGAAAATACCATCCCCCAGATTCGCTTCGGTCGTCGGGCACAGACCGGCCACCGCACGGCTTTCCACTATTTGGGTTAACTCTTCGGCGGACAGATGCGTGGCATGAACCAGGCACCAGCGGTCGTCCACCGCAAAGCGGTTATATAACCATTCCACCGGGCGCTCACCGCTCCAGGCAAGGCTGTCATCCACTTCTTTCTCTTGCTCAGCAATGTGAATGTGCACCGGTAAGCGGTAATCGCTCGCTTCCAGAACATCTTCCATTTGCTCCTGCGTAACCGCTCGCAGTGAGTGGAAACACAGGCCGTGATTAATCAGCGGATAGCGACGAAGTGCGGTGCCCAGCGCTTGCTGTTGGCGCAGATAACGGTCGACATCCTGAATAAATCTTTTCTGCCCGGGCTGCGGCGGTTGCGCACCAAAACCGGCATGGCTGTAAAGCACTGGCAACAACGTTTGCCCTATTCCGCTGTTATCGGCAGCAAGCAGCAATTGCTGTAGCATCAAATCACCTGACGCATACGGTTTTCCGTTAACGTCATGATGTAAATAGTGAAATTCAGCAACCTGGGTATAGCCGCCCTTGAGCATATCAATGTACAACCGGGTCGCAATGACACCGACTTGCTCCGGCGACAATTTTTGTACCATGCGGTACATCGTGTCGCGCCAGGTCCAGAAGCTATCTTGCGGATTACCGGCGACTTCTGTCAGGCCCGCCATCACCCGCTGAAATGCATGAGAGTGGAGATTGGAGATAGAAGGAATCACGGTTCCCGGGAGTAATGTCGCATTCTCTCCGGAAACGCCAGCATCCACATGAGTGATGATGCCTTGTTCATTGACGGTAATGCGCACGTTGTGCCCCCAACCTTGTGGGAGCATCACTGCTGGAGCAAAAAATGCAGGCATAGTTATGATTCCTTCTTTTGCGATGCCAATGATTTAGCGATTAATTGCGGCTAACGCAAACCAAATTTCAAACTTGTTTATCGCCGTCATAATTCACGTGACTGAAGTTGCCGAAAAGTTCTGGCTGCGCTAGCTTGTAGTCAATTGTCTATACAACCTGATATGGAGAATATCATGCCTTATCCTCGCAGTATTGACAGCCTGTGGAGCGGTGCAACGCTGGTCACAATGAAAGATGGGCAATATCAGCTGGTTGAAGATGGGGTTATCGCCGTACATCAAGGGAAAATAGTCTGGATTGGTAAGCGCGATGCGCTCCCCGACATTACCGCGCAAGCTCATCATCACTTTGAAGGTGGAATCATCACGCCAGGGTTTATCGACTGCCATACCCATCTGGTGTTTGGCGGCGATCGCAGCGCCGAATTCGAAATGCGCTTAAACGGTATGAGCTATGCGGACATTGCAGCCCAGGGTGGCGGGATTATCTCCACCGTTCGCTATACACGTGAAGCTCATGAGGATGAGTTGCTGAACTCGGCTCGCAAGCGGCTACAGCACTTGCTGAAAGAAGGTGTGACGACAGTCGAAATTAAGTCCGGTTATGGGCTGGATATCGACAACGAAATCAAAATGCTGCGCGTTATTCGCAAGCTTGGAGAAACATTGCCAGTTGAGGTTTATGCCACCTGCCTTGCGGCTCATGCTATTCCACCGGAGTTCAGCGGCAATGGCGACAAATGGATTGAAGTGGTGTGTGAACAACTCCTTCCACGTGTGGCACAAGAAAAATTGGCCGATGCCGTCGATGCATTTTGTGAGCATCTGGCTTTCAGCCCCGCTCAAACCGAAACCGTTTTTGCCACCGCGCGTGCGTTAGGATTGCCGGTCAAACTTCATGCCGAGCAACTTTCCGCACTGGCGGGCAGCAGCCTTGCGGCACGTTACCAGGCGTTGTCAGCCGACCATCTTGAATACGCCACCGAAGCCGACGCGCAAGCGATGGCAAAAGCAAACACGGTAGCCGTTATGCTCCCCGGTGCGTTCTATCTATTGCGCGAAAAGCAACAGCCACCTGTGGCTGCGTTCCGTAAACACGGTGTACCAATGGCCGTTGCCAGCGATGCGAACCCGGGAACCTCACCGGCTCTCTCGCTACGGTTAATGTTGAATATGGCATGTACCTTGTTTGGCTTAACACCGGAAGAGGCGCTTGCGGGCGTCACGCTGCATGCCGCGCAAGCGCTGGGCATCCGCGCAAGCCACGGCAGCCTTGAATGTGGGAAAGTTGCAAACTTTGTGCACTGGCCCGTGGCGCGTCCCGCGGAACTGGTCTATTGGTTAGGGGGGCAATTGCCCTGCACCGTTATTTATCAGGGAGAGAAACGTGACAGCATCCTTTAATTTCAGCCGTGGAAAACTGCCATTGTTGGTAAGCATTCCACACGCGGGCACAGCCCTGACGCCAGACGTTGCATCAGCATTAAGTGATGCCGCAAAACCACTGCCAGATACCGACTGGCATATCCCAAAGCTTTATGATTTTGTTGATGCGTTGGGTGGCAGCGTGATTGTCGGCAACTATTCGCGCATGGTTATCGATTTAAACCGTCCGGCAGATGACAAACCGCTCTACACCACCGCGACCACCGGCCTGTATCCCGAAACGTTATTCGATGGCACGCCGGTTTTTGTACCAGGCAAAGAACCCGGCGCTGAACAACGCAAGTTTGCGCTTGAAAATATCTGGCAGCCCTACCACCAGCAATTACAGAATGAACTCGAAAGAATGAAAGCCGAGCACGGTTACGCACTTCTTTTTGATGCTCACTCCATTGCCAGCCATATTCCACGCTTGTTCGAAGGAAAACTGCCCGACCTCAATTTCGGCACTAACAGTGGCAAAAGTTGTGATGAGTTAATTGAGGAACACCTGGTGGCATGCGTGGCATCGCAACAGCGATTTAGCTGGGTGACGAATGGTCGTTTCAAAGGAGGCTACATCACCCGCGCTTACGGCCAACCCCAGCAAGGTATTCACGCCGTGCAGTTAGAACTGGCGCAATGTAATTACATGGATGAGCAGCCGCCGTTTGCCTGGCGTGCAGACCGCGCGCAGCAGTTGCAACCGCTGCTCGAACAACTTATTGGTTCAATGCTGGCGAGCGCGCAGCAAATTGTTTGATCCTGGGTCATTGTCGGATGGCGCTTCGCTAATCCGACCTACAAATCTCTTTTATAGAGACAGTGATTTACCCTCAATAATTCGAGTGGCATCGAGGCGGCAGGAAAACGAATCCAACAAAGATGCAGTTCGAAGTCTTATCGGCAAAAGAAAACCGCCGGTCCTGTCCACTGCGATACGCTATTGTGGACAGGACCGGCGGTCTTAAGTCAGACGATCAGTTATTCCTGATCTGCTGGCATTTTACCTTCATGTTGAGGACGTTCTGTCAGACGCTTCTCAAAATTGGCATTAAATTGTTTTTTCTGTTCCGGCGTCAGAATGTTGTAGATCTTATTCTGCGTTTCCATATGAGCCATCATACGGGCTTTGTTTTGCTCAGCCATTTTATCGACCTGAGCCTGCGCTTTGGCTTTATCGAAGCTATCGCTAGCAATAATGCTGTGTGCCGCACGACGTTCTTCTACAGAAGGGCGATCCATTTTACTGCGCTGCTCTTTCATGATGTCACGCACTTGCTGTTTCTGCGCGTCAGTCAAATTCAGGTCTTTAAACATCATATCCTGATGGCCACCACGCATGCCTTTATGGTGCATCATTGGCGCATCGGTTTTTGCAGCGGTGGTCGTGGTGGTGTCAGCTGCATGAGCCAGATTCGCCGCGCCCAGAGCCAGAGTTGAAGCAACAAAGATAGCTGTTAATTTACGCATATTGTTTATTCCTGTTCTTTTGCCCGTCATCTTTTTAGCTACAGCGGCGTTGGCTTCACATCTTCCTCCTGGTCACTTAGCAAACTAAGCTCCCAGGTCTCAAATGCTTGCCGCCTTGCTGTAACTGAAAATCTATAGGGCAATGCTTTATATAATTACGACAGGGTCTGTCGCGTTGACGAGATTGAGTTTACGGTGCTTTGCGTCAATTAGTCAGAGCATCGGTAAAGCATTGAAAGGGTAAACAACAAATTTGCATCAATTATGAAGATAATAAGGATAAAGGCGGGGAGAATTGCAACAAAATATAACAACAACATGATTTTAAACAAATTATGTAGAAAGTGTATAATAGTTCTGGCGCTGAAAAAAGCATCTTCTAAGATTTATCTGTATATCTTTGTCTGGCATAAGAATATTTATTGGCCTCAACATCTGAGGCCAATAAGTAATTATATTTCGCGCAGCATCAAGCCCGCCCGTAAACCCGTTGCGACATTAGGATTCGGGAATAAAACAAACTCGATATCGTCTTTCACCACATAACGCGTATCGCCATCTTCTGCCAGCAAAGTACCTTTCGGGAATGCGGTAAAGTTTTGCGTTTGTGCCGACATATGCAACACAAAAGCGTCACTGTGGCGCGTAATCTGCTGCGTCACTTTATAACGCAATGGCGGCCCTTCAGCATCTGGTGGTTGTTCACCGCTCACTAACGCCCGCAAGGCCTGCAATGTGACCGCAAACTGGCTGAGATCGTTTTCACCAAACGGTTGTGCTTTACCTAATTCCAACGTGCAGCTCAATGCGTTGAAGTGCTCGCTAGTGAAGTGCGTAAAAGTGCCGGCGGGGGACTGATGGAATACCAGCGCCTGCAAGCCCGCACATCCTAGCCAGGATAGAAACGCCTCATCGTACGGTAAAGCGCGCGCGGGTAAGACACCAAAACGCGGATGATATGAACTACGAATAGCGGTGTGCATATCCAGGTGCCAACACACTGTCTCCTCGCACTGGGCCAGAAACAGTTCAAGCGCATTTTCAAGACGACCGGCACGTTGGGTTTCAATACTTTCCGGAAACTGCTGCCAGCGCCCACCAAACATGCGGTTCATATCACTGTGCTGGAAACGTTGATTGCTGCGTAATGCAGCGGGGTTCCCCAGCACGACCAGCACCCGCCACTGTAACGCCAGCTCGCCCGCCAGCAGACTGTCTACCAGCTGCGCGAGTATTTCTACGGGTGCAGTTTCATTACCGTGAACGCCGGCCGAGAGCACCAGCGTTTTATTCACAGCCTGATGCGGAGTCAGTGTCAGAATCCCTTCATCCCACCATTGCCAGTGAAGGTGGGCATTGTTCCCCTCGCCCGGTATTGGCGCTTTGCCCGACAGGGTTTGCGCCAGAAAATCCAACATTGTGCCTCCAGTTAGTGCTGAAATGGATAAACAGATCCTAAGTCTAGTATACGCGTCAGTTCATCGAGCGCCTCACGTCCTTCGCGCAGCAATTGCGGATCGGCTAAATCGGCCTGCGTTAATTGGTCGCGATACCAGCGATCCACCCAATTATTGAGCGTGACAAACAGCGTGTCGTTCATCATTACCGCCGGGTTTAACGCTTTTTGTTCCGCCTCGTTTAATACGACGCGCAAACGCAAACAGGCCGGGCCGCCGCCGTTTGCCATACTTTCACGCAGATCAAACACTTTCAGCTCACTGATGGGGTTATCCGCTGCCAGCATTTCATTGAGATAACGCCAGACACCCGCATGCTGGCGGGATTCTTCCGGCAGTATTAATGTCATGCTGCCATCATCACGGCTGAGCAGTTGGCTGTTAAACAAATAGGTTGCAACCGCATCCGCAACCGAGACTTTATCTGTCGGCACTTCAATGGCAGTAAAACCAGGCACTCTTTCACGCAACTGCTCATAGAGCGCCTGTTGGTGCAAGAACGCCTGTTGGTGGCAGAACAACACCTGGCGATTGGATACCGCAATCACGTCGTTGTGGAAAACCCCCTGGTCGATAACCGCAGGGTTTTGTTGGGCAAATACCTGCAACTCAGGCTTAACCTGGTTAAGCCTTGCGACAGCCTGGCTTGCCTCTAATGTCTGACGTGCAGGGTATTTTGCTGGCGCCTGCCCACTTTTTGCGTCTTCACGCCCATACACAAAAAGCTGTGTTGAAGGCTCGCCATAAGCACCGCCCAGGCGGTTATGGTTTGCCGCACCTTCATCACCAAACATGGCGACCTGCGGCAATGCACCTTGAACAGAAAAATACTGCTCATTACGGAAGATAGCCCGCAACACGTTTTCGGTAGTTGGCGCTTCGCTGGCACGGTGGAACTTGTTGTTCAGGTTTGCCACCGTGAAATGGACTTTACCCTCCAGGCTATCCGCCGACGGGCACACTGTCGCGGCATTTGCCACCCACATAGAAGAAGCTGAACTCACAGCCGAAAGCAATTGTGGTGCCTGTTTTGCCACGCGCTCAACAATCTGCGCATCTGTTCCACCAAAACCCAACTGGCGCAGCAGCGGGATATTTGGCCTTTCTTGCGGCGGGATAACACCTTGCGCAAAACCGGCATCTGCCAGGGCTTTCATCTTCAGCAAGCCTTGCTTAGCCGCAAGCTTTGGATTCGAGACGCGGAACTGATGTTTAGTTGAAGCTTCGTTACCAAAAGAAAGCCCGGCGTAATGGTGGGTTAGGCCCACCAGTCCATCGAAATTCACTTCACGCGCTGTCATGATTATTCCTTACCGCTGAAATCAAGGCCTGGGCTGAGCGTTGCAGGTAGCGGGAAGGACGGGCTTTCCAGCGTCGCCATCGGCCACGCACAATAATCTGCCGCATACCAGGCACTGGCACGATGGTTACCCGACGCACCCAC
>DASXXQ010000081.1:0-17192 GCA_036502985.1 Buttiauxella sp. | reverse complement strand
TTAAGCAATGTGCGCTGTAAACCGTTTAGCGCCGAGCGTAACGGTATTACGGTCGGTGAAGCCGGAGCATTAATTTTACTGACTCAAGACGCCGGTAAGGTGCAGTTGCTTGGCGTAGGGGAATCGTCGGATGCCTGGCATATGTCCGCTCCACATCCTGAAGGTGTGGGGGCTATCCGCGCGATAGAAATGGCGCTGCGCGAGGCAAAGCTCACCGCGAAAGACATTGGCTATATTAATATGCATGGCACGGCCACACGTCTGAATGACGAAATTGAAGCCAAAGTTGTGAACCAGCTTTTTGGCGAATGCGTGCCCGCCAGTTCGACGAAGCATCTGACGGGCCATACCTTGGGTGCGGCGGGTGCCTGTGAAGCGGTGCTGTGCTATTTGCTGCTCTCACGCGCGTTAATGCTGCCTGCGCAAGATTTCACTGATGCGCATCAAGACCAGAGCCTTGCCGCCTGTGGTTTACTCACCGCGCCGCAAGCCTTTACTCAATCTGCAATGCTATCGAACTCATTTGCTTTTGGCGGTAATAATGCCAGCCTGATTTTTGGAGTATCCAATGACTGATTTTCTTGCCCCGCACCACTATTTACCGCACGAAGCACCTATGTGCCTGCTCGAATCGGTAGTGGCAGTGGAACAAGAAAGCGCACATTGTCGGGTTGCGGTCAGCCATCACGGTGTACTGGCACCGTTTCTGAACGCTGAAGGGAATTTGCCGGGTTGGTTTGCCATTGAGCTGATTGCACAGACGGTGGGCGTGTGGTCGGGCTGGCATGCAGCGAATAATGGCGAAGAAGCCAGCCGCGTCGGCATGTTGCTGGGCGGGCGGGGGTTACGCTGCCCGCAGGGGTTTATGGCGCATGGTTTAGTGCTGGACTGCCATGTGGCGCTGCTGATGCGTGATGAAAAAATTGGTAGTTTTGACGGACAAATTCTTGCCGACGGTAACGTACTGGCGAGCGGGCGAGTTAATACATATCAGCCTGATAATAAAGAATTAAAACAATTATTTTAATGGGATAGCAGCAAGATGACACAAACGGTATTAGTAACCGGTGCCAGCAAAGGAATTGGCAAGGCAATTGCTTTAGGGCTAGCCGCTGATGGCTTTGCAGTAGTCGTGCATTACCATCGCGATGAAGCGGGCGCACGACAAACGCTTGAGCAAATTACTGCACAAGGCGGGCGTGGGCGCGTGATGCAATTTGATAGTTCTGATCGCAGCCAATGCCGCAGCGTCATTGAAGTGGACATTGAAACCCACGGCGCGTATTGGGGCGTGGTTAATAATGCCGGAATCACCCGTGATGGCGCATTTCCCGCGCTGAGCGATGACGACTGGGACGGTGTAATTCGTACCAACCTCGACAGCTTTTACAACGTGATTCAACCGTGTGTGATGCCAATGATTGGCCTGCGTAAAGGCGGAAGAATTATCACGTTATCATCAGTTTCAGGGTTGATGGGCAACCGTGGCCAGGTCAACTACAGCGCTGCAAAAGCGGGCATTATTGGTGCGACAAAAGCACTGGCGATTGAGCTGGCAAAACGCAAAATCACCGTTAACTGCATTGCGCCGGGATTGATTGATACCGGAATGATTGAAATGGAAGATGCGGCGCTTAACGAAGCCATGCGCCTGATCCCATTACAACGCATGGGCCAGCCAGAAGAAGTGGCGGGACTTGCGCGTTATTTGATGTCGCCCGTTGCGGGGTATGTCACGCGCCAGGTTATCTCCATTAACGGAGGGATGCTGTGATACGCCGTGTGGTAGTAACCGGAATGGGCGGCGTGACGGCATTTGGCGATAACTGGCAGGATGTCTCTACGGGTTTGAGGTCCGGCAAAAATGCCGTACGACACATGCCAGAATGGCAAATCTACGACGGGCTTAACACAATGCTCGGTGCGCCCGTCGATAATTTTACCCTGCCTGAACATTACACGCGTAAGCGTATTCGGGCGATGGGACGCGTTTCACTGCTCGCCACTCGGGCAACGGAACTGGCATTAATTCAGGCAGGTTTGCTAGACGATGCGATTTTAACCAGCGGCGATACCGGCATTGCTTATGGTTCTTCCACCGGCAGCACCGGGCCGGTGAGCGAGTTTGCCACTATGCTGACGGAGAAACATACGCGCAATATCACCGGCACCACTTATGTGCAGATGATGCCGCACACGGCTGCGGTTAATGCAGGGCTATTCTTTGGCCTGCGCGGGCGTGTGATCCCTACGTCCAGCGCGTGCACGTCTGGAAGCCAGGCGATCGGTTATGCCTGGGAAGCGATTCGTCATGGCTATCAAACCGTGATGGTTGCGGGTGGCGCTGAGGAATTATGCCCGTCGGAAGCCGCCGTGTTTGACACGCTGTTTGCTACCAGCCAGCGTAACGATCAGCCGCAAAGCACACCGTCACCGTTTGATAAACAGCGTGATGGTCTGGTCATTGGTGAAGGGGCGGGCACCTTGATCCTCGAAGATCTCGATCATGCACTGGCGCGTGGTGCGACGATCTATGCGGAGATCGTTGGCTTCCACACTAATTGCGATGCAGCGCACATCACCCAGCCGCAGAAAGAAACCATGCAAATTTGTATCGAACGCAGCCTGCGCTCGGCAGGCCTTGAAGCCAGTGATATTGGCTATATCAACGCACACGGTACTGCAACCGATCGTGGAGATATTGCCGAAAGCCACGCAACACAGTCTGTTTTCGGTGCTAATACGCCAATCTCTTCACTGAAAAGTTACTTTGGCCATACGCTCGGTGCCTGTGGCGCGCTGGAAGCATGGATGAGTATCGAAATGATGCGCGAAGGCTGGTTTGCTGAAACGCTGAACCTGACTCATCCAGACGAAGCATGCGGCAGTCTGGATTACATCATGGGGACGGCGCGCAAAATCGATACCGAGTTTGTGCAGAGCAATAACTTCGCTTTTGGTGGTATCAACACCTCGCTGGTCATGAGGCGTTGGCAGTAATGGGTTATCGGCTGGCGTTTGGCGATGTGGCGCGTTTATCTGATGACGCACAGGTCCAACGCTGGCTGTCACCTGAGTTAGTGGCGGTAGCAGCAAGCGGGAACCGCCGTCCGGTCTGGCTGGCAGGAAGAGTTTTGTTGGCGATGCTGGCAGAAAAAAAAGCGCTACCTTTGCTGGAAACGGGGCCGAATGGTAAACCGCAACACCCTGAATTACCGCATTTTAACATCAGCAATAGCGGGAGCCATGTTGCGGTGCTGATTGGGGAGAGTGCAGTGGGCTGCGATATAGAGTTTCTACGGCCCAGAAAGCGTTTCCTGGCGGTAGCGCAGCACAGTTTTAGCCCGCAACTCTACGATTGGCTGGTCAATTTGCACGAGCACGAACAGCTCCCTGCCTTCTGGAAGTTATGGACTGCTCATGAGGCCGTGGTGAAGCAGCGGGGCGGCACGGTGTGGCAAATTCCAGCGCTTAGCTTGCCACTGGAAACACTCTGTCCACCAGACCGTCATCTGACTCATCTGCTTGTTCACAACACGCTAATTGCCTGCTGTGGTGAGGTTCCATTCCCGGTTGGTTTCAGTGCGGAACTAATGATGGCCTGATTTAGTAGGGTGGATTAGCGCCAGCGACATCCACCACGCGTGTTACCCCATTAATACGTTCGGCACCTTTCAGCCCCTTCCGAACACCAGTGAATACCTTTCACCATATGTGCCGTGCAGGAAAAACGCCTTGCTCTGGTTCAGGTGTATCAGGAATTTTTTGCAGAAAACGAGAAAAATCAGAACTTAGGTTATAGGGATAAACCCCGATGAAGTGATATACGTCAGCTGTTTGGTAAGTTTAGACTACTATCAAAGACTAACTGGAGATTTCCCAATGAGTGAAAGAATGTCGGTGATACAAGGCGATATCACCCGCGTTGAGGTTGACGTGATAGTCAATGCAGCGAATTCATCCCTGATGGGAGGTGGTGGCGTCGATGGTGCGATTCATCGCGCGGCGGGTCCTGCATTATTGGCAGCCTGCCAGGTGATTCGTCAGCATCAGGGCGAATGTGCGCCAGGCCACGCTGTGATTACCGAAGCAGGAAACATCCCAGTTAAAGCGGTGATCCACGCGGTTGGCCCGGTTTGGCATGGTGGGGAAAAGCAGGAAGCAGAATTGCTTGAGCAAACTTACCGTAACAGCCTCGATTTGGCTGCGGCTAATGGCTATCGCACCATTGCGTTCCCGGCGATTAGCACAGGCGCATACGGTTACCCTAAAGACCAGGCCGCAAAAATAGCCGTTGATACCGTCTACCGTTATATCGGCCTGCGACCTTTACCTGAACAAGTGGTTTTTGTCTGCTTCGATGACGAAAACACGCACATTTATCAGCAATTACTTGCCCAACTCTAACGTGAAGAACCATCTTGCCACACGCCTTGGAAGGGCAATTTCTCCTGCAACAAGGGAGCACCCTGGGTTGAGCGGTATTCATCCGCTTTCTGATAGCCTGGATGCGTTTGCAGCGCGCTATTTGCTGTGTGGCATGGCGGAGAAAAGCCTCGATGTGCAGTATTACATCTGGCAGGACGATATGTCCGGGCGGCTATTGTTTAGCGCGTTACTGGCGGCTGCCGATCGAGGGGTGAAAGTTCGCTTGTTGCTCGACGATAATAATACCAACGGGATGGACTCGATTTTAGAGTTGCTCAACGCCCATCCTCAGATTGAAGTTCGCCTGTTTAACCCGTTCTCATTTCGCCTGTTTCGCGCCATCGGTTACCTGACCGACTTCGCTCGTCTTAATCGCCGGATGCACAACAAAACCTTCACCGTTGATGGTGAAACGACAATTATCGGCGGGCGAAATGTCGGCGATGCCTACTTTGGCGTAGGTAAACAACCGCTGTTTTCAGATTTAGACGTGCTGGCGATAGGCCCGGTGGTGGGTGAGGTGAGCCAGGATTTTGAACGCTACTGGACGAGTCAGTGCGTATCGACGCTCAATAAAGTGCTCGACGTTGACCCTGATGTTTTGCAACAGCGTGTTCAATTACCTGATGACTGGCGCCGTGACCCGATGGCCAGGCGTTATCTTGACAGGCTAACGACCAGCCAGTTTGCGACCAACCTGGTGGCACGCTCATTGGATATGTACTGGGCTAAAACGCGTATGCTCAGCGACGACCCACGAAAAGGGCAGGGAAGAGCGCGTAACCATACGCTGTTGCCACAGCGCCTGATGAATGTGATAGGCATGCCAGAACGCGAGATAGACATTATCTCGGCTTATTTTGTGCCGACGCGTGCAGGCATCGCGCAAATTCTGGGGCTGGTGCGCAAAGGGGTAAAAATTGCCATTCTAACCAATTCACTGGCTGCTAATGATGTTGCCGCAGTGCATGCCGGATACGCCCGTTGGCGTAAAAAATTATTGCGTCACGGCGTTGAGCTTTATGAATTAAAGCCAGAGCAAGATGGCCCACGCAGGCCACACGATCGTGGCTTAACGGGCAACTCAGGTTCCAGCCTTCATGCCAAAACCTTCAGCGTCGATAAGCAAAAAGTATTTATTGGCTCATTCAATTTTGACCCGCGTTCGGCGATGCTGAACACCGAAATGGGTTTCGTGATTGAAAGTGCTGCGCTGGCGCAGGATATCCACCAACGTTTCACCCAGAGCCAAAAAGAAGCCGCGTGGGCGCTGCGGTTAGACCGTTGGGGTCGCGTGAATTGGGTGGAAAACAGCAACGGCAAAGAGATTGTCTGGAAGAAAGAACCGCACACCCGTTTTTGGCAACGGGTGCTGGTGCGGTTAGTGTATCGCTTGCCTATTGAGTGGTTACTTTAACGGCGACGTTTTGCGGCTTGCCGGAGAACAGGAAGCGTAACAGCGGGATGCGTAGATGGATTTCATAAAGAACCACTGCAATCCCCACCACAAAAATCAACCCGCTAATAAAACCTATCGCATTCGACGCAATATGTGGGGTGATATACGCGCCAAAAAATAGCGTCAACGGATGGTGTACCAGATAAATAAATAGTGAAGCATTCACGAAATAAGTGACACGCTTCGACTGGAAATTCAGCAACTTATAACCAAGAGAAAATACCACGTTGACCATCCACAGCCCCATCACCATGGTGATGATGCTTTCGGTTTCATACATCCAGGCATCACCGCTGCCATAACGCTGGTTCAGCAAATAAGCGCAAAATGCTAATGCAGCACCCACCGCACACCAGGGCGAGGAAGTGGTAAACAACGCTTTCAGTTGCGGACGCACGAAGAGTAAAGCACCCAGCATAAAGAACGGCAGATAGAACAACGTTTGCATCACGACGAAGTTAAATAGGCCATCGCTGAGTATTGGCGAGTAAATAATAAAAATAGTGCGTCGAATAACGGCATATAAAATTCCGAAACCGAGGAAGGCGACTGAGAGCTTTCCTAAAGTTAAGGATGACTGGCTATCTTCCGGCCTGTCAGCAATGCGCGCTTTCATTTGTCGAAACAAAAATAAACAAACCGTCGTCAGTACCACCATCACCAGCAAGAACCACAAATGGGAAACCAGTTCCCACACTAAAGTGTTGTATTTTTCGTAGGTGGTCAGACCCGGCCAGTTTTTTGCTTTGTCATTAATATGCTGCAACATTAAAAATTGTGGCAGTGTCAGTAACGGAATAGCCGTGAGCATCGGTATGCCAACGCGCTCAACACGCACTTTCCACCAGCGTTTTAGCGGGTAGCGCAAAAAAAGCATGTAGGAGAAATAGCCAGAGATGACAAAAAACACCTGCATACGGAAGGCATGAATGAAGTCATTAAACAGGGTTAATCCCCATGAGGCTTCGGTGCTGTTGACATGCCATTGGTGGCTTGAATAAATGAGCGAGATATGGAAAGGGATGCCTAAAAGCATTAACCAGGCCCGAATAGAATCCAGGAAAAACTCGCGTTGTTGTGGTGCTTTACTCATAATACTCCAGACATTATCGGACGAATCGCCTTATCCTTAAGAACATATCCCAATAGGCTTGAAGTCCCGAACGGTATCAATTCCGTGGCAACCCTACACTAACCATGACATCCTGTCTCCAGGATGGACTCTGAAAGCGTAAGCAGTTGTCTTTTTTTGCTTAAAGGCTGAGCCAGCGCGCTGAACAATGCGGGTATTTGGTTGTCGGAAAGCAGAAGTTTCCATTAAAATGGATTGGATTGATTTAAGCACACAAAGGGGGATGTGCTGGTTAATATGAAACATAAACTAAAAATGATGAAAATGTGTGGGCTTGGTGCTGCAGTAATGTTGTCACTTTATACCACCTCGGTTTGGGCTTTCACTATCGATGATGTCGCAAAACAAGCGAAAACATTAGCGGATAAAAGCTACGAAGCACCGAAAAGCAATCTGCCTTCGCTCTTCCGCGACATGAAATATGCGGACTATCAGCAGATCCAGTTCAATCACGATAAAGCCTACTGGAGCAAGTTAAAGACCCCATTTAAGCTTGAGTTTTATCATCAGGGTATGTACTTCGACACCCCTGTTGCTATCAATGAAGTGACAGCAACTGCGGTTCATAAGATTAAGTACAACCCGGATTTATTTAATTTCGGTGATGTAAAACACGATAAAGACACCGTAAAAGATCTTGGTTTTGCCGGGTTCAAAGTGCTCTATCCGATCAATAGCAAAGATAAAAACGACGAAATTGTCAGCATGCTCGGGGCGAGTTATTTCCGTGTAATTGGCTCAGGTCAGGTTTACGGCCTGTCTGCTCGTGGTTTGGCTATCGATACTGCTTTGCCTTCTGGCGAAGAGTTCCCACGCTTCCGTGAGTACTGGATTGAGCGCCCAAAAGCGACCGACAAAACGTTGACCATCTATGCGTTGCTCGATTCCCCGCGTGCAACGGGTGCGTACCGCTTTGTTATTACCCCTGGGCGTGACACTGTTGTTAACGTGCAGTCAAAAGTCTATCTGCGCGACAAAGTGGGCAAATTGGGTGTGGCACCGCTGACCAGTATGTTCCTGTTTGGGCCAAATCAGCCGTCACCAAGCACCAATTTCCGTCCTGAATTGCATGACTCCAACGGTTTGTCTATCCATGCTGGAAACGGTGAATGGATCTGGCGTCCGTTGAATAACCCGAAACATCTGGCAGTGAGCTCGTTCGCTACAGAAAACCCGATTGGCTTTGGTTTGTTGCAACGTGGCCGTCAGTTCTCTCGTTTCGAAGATCTTGACGATCGCTACGATCAGCGCCCAAGTGCGTGGATTGCGCCGCAAGGTGATTGGGGTAAAGGCCGCGTTGAGCTGGTTGAAATCCCAACTAACGACGAAACCAACGACAACATCGTTGCTTACTGGACTCCGGATCAGTTACCGGAACCAGGCAAAGAGATGAACTTCAAGTACACCATTACCTTCAGCCGCGACGAAGACAAAATGCATGCGCCAGATAACGCGTATGTTGCGCAGACTCGCCGTTCCACAGGCGACGTCAAGCAGTCGAACTTGATTCGCCAGCCTGATGGCACTATCGCGTTTGTGTTGGATTTTGTCGGCACGGATATGAAAAAACTGCCGCAAGATACGCCGGTTACTGCTCAAACCAGCATTGGTGACAATGGTGAAATCGTTGATAGCCAGGTACGTTATAACCCAGTGACAAAAGGCTGGCGTTTGACTGTACGTCTGAAAGTCAAAGATGAAAAGAAACCGACTGAAATGCGTGCAGCGCTGGTCAATGGTGATCAAACGTTGAGTGAAACCTGGAGCTACCAGCTACCTGCCAATGAATAAGTTTACTGATACTGCGTCTGATTATATTGATGCACTTCCGCTTTCTGCTGAGCAGAAGGCGGCTCTTCCTGCATCGGATCTGCAAGCGGTGCACGAGGCGCTTGGCGCGCAAGAGCAGCACTATGACAGAGCCGATGATTCCCCTTTAGCCTCGGTAAAGGCCCGGCTCGAAGCGAGCTGGCCTGGATCGTTGGGCGGTGAACAGTTAATTAAGGACGAAGAAGGGCGTGCCCAGTTGCAGGCGATGCCAAAAGCAACGCGTGCTTCTATGTTCCCTGACCCATGGCGCACCAACCCAATTGGTCGCTTCTGGGACCGTCTGCGCGGGCGCGAAGTTAATCCTCGCTATATGTCAAAAGAAGAGGCCGAGGCTGAGCAGAAATGGCGTACCGTCGGGACTATCCGCCGTTACATTCTGCTGCTGCTGACCATTTCCCAGACCGTGGTTGCGACTTGGTACATGAAGACCATTCTTCCTTACCAGGGTTGGGCACTGATCAATCCTTCCGACATGTTCGGGCAGGATCTTTGGGTGTCCTTCATGCAACTGCTGCCGTATGTGCTGCAAACCGGCATTCTTATCCTGTTTGCGATTCTGTTTTGTTGGGTATCGGCCGGTTTCTGGACTGCTCTGATGGGCTTCCTTCAGCTGTTGATGGGCAAAGATAAATACAGCATCTCTGCTTCAACAGTGGGCGATGAGCCAATTGACCCGGCAAATCGCACCGCGCTTATCATGCCTATCTGTAACGAAGACGTAGACCGCGTATTTGCTGGTCTGCGTGCGACGTGGGAATCGGTAAAAGCGACGGGCCAACAACAACACTTCGATGTTTACATCCTGAGCGACAGCTACAACCCGGATATCTGTGTTGCCGAGCAAAAAGCGTGGATGGAGCTGATTAACGAAGTGCAGGGCGAAGGGCAGATTTTCTACCGTCGCCGCCGTCGCCGTGTGAAGCGTAAAAGCGGCAACATTGATGACTTCTGCCGTCGTTGGGGTAATCAATACAGCTATATGGTGGTGTTGGATGCCGACTCCGTCATGAGCGGTGACTGCCTGACTAACCTGGTGCGCTTGATGAATGCCAACCCGAATGCGGGCATTATTCAGTCATCGCCAAAAGCGTCTGGTATGGACACTCTGTATGCACGTTGCCAGCAGTTTGCAACTCGTGTCTACGGGCCACTGTTTACGGCGGGTCTGCATTTTTGGCAACTGGGTGAATCCCACTATTGGGGCCACAATGCGATTATCCGCGTTAAGCCGTTCATCGAGCACTGTGCGTTAGCACCGCTGCCGGGTGAAGGGTCATTCGCGGGTTCAATCCTGTCTCATGACTTCGTGGAAGCAGCGCTGATGCGCCGTGCGGGTTGGGGCGTGTGGATTGCCTATGACTTGCCGGGTTCTTATGAAGAACTGCCACCGAACTTGCTGGATGAACTCAAGCGTGACCGCCGTTGGTGCCACGGTAACTTGATGAACTTCCGTCTGTTCCTGGTGAAAGGTATGCACCCGGTTCACCGTGCTGTGTTCCTGACGGGCGTTATGTCTTATCTGTCTGCGCCATTGTGGTTTATGTTCCTTGCGTTATCCACTGCGTTGCAGGTGGTTCACGCATTGACGGAACCGCAATACTTCCTGCAACCGCGCCAGTTATTCCCGGTGTGGCCGCAGTGGCGTCCTGAGTTGGCTATTGCGCTGTTTGCTTCGACCATGGTGTTGCTGTTCCTGCCTAAACTGCTGAGCATCATCCTGATTTGGTGCAAGGGCTCGAAAGAGTTCGGCGGTTTCTTGCGTGTGACGCTTTCCCTGTTGCTGGAAGTACTGTTTTCCGTGCTGCTGGCGCCGGTGCGTATGTTGTTCCACACCGTGTTTGTGGTCAGCGCGTTCCTCGGTTGGGAAGTGGTATGGAACTCACCGCAGCGTGATGATGACTCCACACCGTGGGGCGAGGCGTTTATGCGCCATGGCTCTCAGCTTCTGCTGGGTCTGGTTTGGGCTGTCGGCATGGCGTGGCTGGATTTACGCTTCTTGTTTTGGCTTGCGCCAATTGTGTTCTCGCTGATTCTGTCGCCGTTTGTTTCGGTGATTTCGAGCCGCTCGACCATCGGTTTGCGCACCAAGCGTTGGAAGTTGTTCCTGATCCCGGAAGAGTATTCTCCTCCGCAGGTTCTGGTCGACACCGACAATTATCTGAAGCTAAACCGCAGTCGTACGTTGGACGATGGCTTTATGCACGCGGTGTTTAACCCGTCGTTTAATGCCCTGGCAACAGCAATGGCAACTGCGCGTCACCGTGCAAGCCAGGTGCTGGAAATTGCTCGCGATCGTCACGTTGAGCAGGCTCTTAATGAGACGCCTGAGAAACTCAATCGTGATCGTCGTCTGGTGTTGTTAAGCGATCCGGTGACGATGTCTCGTTTGCACTACCGTGTGTGGTCCAATCCGGAGCGTTATTCCTCCTGGGTAGATAACTACAAAACGGTGAGTCTGAACCCTGAGGCATTGCCGTCCAAATAATGCGCGAACTGCGTGATACAATGCCGGCCTTCGGGCTGGCATTTTTTTTGAGCTCAAGCGGCAGGAGAATAAATTGCTAAGAATGATTGTCGTGGTAATGATCGCGTGTGTGCTCAGTGGCTGCGGAAGTATTATCAGCCGTGCAGTGCCGGGGCAGGGACATGGTAACCAGTATTACCCCGGCGTGCAGTGGGATGTGCGAGACAGCGCCTGGCGCTATATCACGGTGCTCGACTTACCGTTCTCGCTTGTCTTCGATACGCTGTTGCTGCCTATTGACGCAAGCCACGGTCCTTACGAATAAGCGTTACCGTTCATCCCATTCATCAGCTGAAGTTTGCCCTTCTTCGGTATCCAGTGGCGGCTCAAGCTGAAACTCGCCTTCGTCCCATTCGTGCAGCGTATTCTCTTCAATCCATTCCTGGCGTAGCTCGATTTCATCGTAGTCACCGTCGAACACGCTCTGCGCCGCTTCACCACTGACCATCGGCAAACATTCACCATCTTCGCTGTCGGTGGCGAAGAACTCGGCTTGCCACATAATGTCGCCATCCTGAAGAATGTACTTCTGAATGTTCAGTTGCTGAACACTGGCACTTTCTTCATCAAGTTCTGGATTGTCTACAAGGAAAAGCTCGCGTGCAGCATCGATGGCTTCTTCCAGCGTCGCGTACAGACTCATAGTAATCTCCTTTTGATACAGGTCAGGGAGCACGCGCTCCGGGGCAATTTCAAGTTAATTGTTGACGCTGTTCGCAAAGTTGCAAGTATGAGATTTAATACCCTGTCATTCTTCTGAAACTGTGATGCGTTCCGTAGGACGACGCAGGCTTATCCAGGAGTAAAGTGCGTTGAAAAGTACCACACAGGCGGTGACTAAAAAGACGGTACGGAAACCGTAACTGGCGGATACAGCCGCACCCACAAGCGGGCCGGTGACATTGCCAATATCACGAAATGACTGGTTGTAACTGAAAATACGGCCGGCAATTTGATTGCTGGAGTTGTAGACCAGTAGCGTTTGAACCGCAGGCAGTAATGCGCCATCGGCAGCGCCCAGTAGAAAGCGCAATACTCCCAATTGCCACGGTGTTTGTACCATCGACATCGGGATAAGTAACAGCACGGAGACAACCAGCGCACAGATTAGAATACGTTCGGGACCAATTCTGTCGCCAAGTTTCCCCAGGCGTGGGGCGCTAAGCAGGGCGGCAACGCCTGGCACAGATGCAATCATGCCGCTGATAAATGCCAGGTTGCTGACATTGCCCGCGAGCTCTCGCACATAGAGCGTAAGAATGGGGGCAATCGAGCCTGTCGCCACCTGAATGATCATGGTGGTGACAAATAAGCTAAGCACCAGTCGCGGGTTTTTCAGTGAGGTAAATACCTGGCGGGCGTGCAGCATGTCTTTCTTGTGCACCGGGGTAAATTGCTCACGGATGCAAAAAAACGTGAAGATAAAGCAGGTGAACAATACGGCGGCCGTGATGAAAAACACCGGGCGCAGGCCGTAGGTATCCGCCAGAAAACCACCAATCATCGGGCCAAGTAGTGCACCGCTTACACCACCAGTAGAAAGTGTACCGAGCGCCCAACCACTTTTATGGCGTGGAACCTGAGTGGCTATCAGTGCGTTAGCATTGGGAACAAAGCCACCCAACAAACCCAGTAGGGCGCGAAGCGCTAAAAATTGCCAGATGTTGCTCGCAAAACCCATCAATACCATCACGATGGACATTCCCAGTGCGGAACGCAGCAGCATTATCTTGCGGCCTTTACGGTCAGCAAGCCCTCCCCAAAAAGGTGACGCTATCGCTGAAAACAAGAAGGTGATGCTGAAAACTATCCCTGACCACATGTTTAAGGCGCTGTGACCCGTCACACCAAGATACTCGACATACAAGGGCAGGAAAGGCATTACCAGGCTAAATGCAACGCCGGTAAGAAAACACCCAAGCCATGCCACGGTGAGATTTCGTTTCCAGTTAATAGTGCTCTCAGGGAGAGTCATAACACTCCAGTTCAGATCGGGGAATACAGGCTAATGAAATAATTATCTTGCTAATTATGCGCCTGTTGAAGGGGGAGTAGCAATGTTTATGAAACACAATTTTAGAATGACGAAAGGTGGCTGAACGCCACCCTATAATGCGTGGGAGAAAGAATTAATAGCGCGAAGGAACGCCTTCAGGACGCGTTTTAAAGCGACGATGCAGCCACATGTATTGTTCTGGTGCCATCAAAATGCACTGCTCAATGATTTTGTTCATCCAGATTGCGGTACCTTCCGGGGTTTCCAACGGGGGGGAAAACTCAGCGGGCAGAATTATCAGCTCATATCCTTTGCCGTCTGGTTTTCTGCGCGGCACCATCGGGACAATGGCTGCACCTGACATCCGCGCCAGGGTATAAGTCCCGGAGGTAGTGGCTGCCTGGTCAACACCAAAGAACGGCACGAAAACGCTACCACTTGGGCCGTAGTCATGATCGGGTGCATACCATATTATTTCGCCCTTTTTGAGGGCACGGATCATCCCCTTGAGGTCTTTACGATCGATCATACTTTTATTGGAACGCATACGGCCCCAGGTTTGCAGCCAGTCGAGCAGAGGGTTGTCATTTGGGCGATAAACGCCGATACCTGGCGTATTCATGCCAAACATACGCGCGCCTAACTCAAGGGTCAGGAAGTGGATGCCAATCAGCAGCACCCCGCGTTTTGCGTCCTGCACCGCGTGGATTTGTTCAACGCCGGTTACTTCACACCAACGCCTGATACGCCATTCCGGCCAGAACCAGGCAATACCCGTCTCCATAAGACCTAAGCCGACAGATTCAAAGTTTTTGACCAGGTAATATTCGCGTTCAGAAGCTGTTTTATTGGGGAAGGCGAGTTCAAGATTGCGGCGTGTAATTCTGACGCGGCGTTTCATAAACCGCCTGGCCAGTTGGCCAAGACCGCGCCCAAGCCGATAGATAACCGGGTAAGGTAGTAGGGTAATTAAATAGAGTATGCCAATACCAAACCAGATTCCCCAATAGCGGGGATGGAGTAATGCGCGCGAGAATTGCGGTAAGTTCGTCATGTAAAACCTATAGTGACGGCAAATGCCGGATCTTCTTGAGTCAGACTATTGTGACATTAATTATTCATGAGCCAAAGTTAACGGCGGCAGAGTGTCTGATAATCCACCGATTGTTGTTCTCTATGTGAATAGATTAGGGAAATGTAGCGCAAAATGCAGGGATGTAAATTAACGTTAATTGCTTTATGATGCAGCCCACTTTTTTCCATCTACGAAATTCGGACGAACACCATGCCAGTGTTACATAACCGCATATCGAATGATGAACTGCGTGAGCGCATGCTGGCTGAAGTCGAGCCGCGCACCACCATCTCATTCTATAAGTACTTCACCATCGAAGAACCTCAAGCTACGCGTGATGCGCTGTATCAGACATTTATTGCGCTGAACGTATTTGGCCGCGTCTATCTTGCCCATGAGGGGATCAATGCGCAGATAAGCGTTCCGCAAAGCCAGGTCGATGCGTTCCGTGAAACGCTGTATGGGTTTCATCCTGCACTGAACGGCGTGCGTTTGAATATTGCACTTGAAGACGACGGTAAATCGTTCTGGGTATTACGCATGAAAGTCCGCGACCGCATTGTTGCCGATGGGATTGATGATGCGTCATTCGATGCCAGTAATGTTGGTTCTTATCTCAAGGCGGCAGATGTCAACGCGATGCTTGATGACCCAGAAGCCGTGTTTATCGACATGCGTAACCATTATGAGTACGAAGTGGGCCACTTCCAGAATGCTATGGAGATTCCCGCAGATACTTTCCGCGAACAGCTGCCAAAAGCGGTAGACATGTTGCAGGATGACAAAGATAAGAAGATTGTCATGTATTGCACCGGCGGCATTCGTTGTGAAAAAGCCAGCGCCTGGATGCTGCATAACGGTTTCAAGAACGTCTACCATATTGAAGGCGGGATCATTGAGTACGCCAGACGCGCACGTGAACAAGGTATTCCCGTGCGTTTTGTCGGTAAAAACTTTGTTTTTGACGAACGTATGGGCGAGCGGATTTCCGATGACGTGATTGCTCATTGTCATCAGTGTGGCACCTCTTGCGACAATCATACTAACTGCAAGAATGACGGCTGCCATCTGCTGTTTATTCAGTGCCCAGCCTGTGCTGAAAAGTTTGCAGGGTGTTGTAGCGATATTTGCCGCGAGGAGTTGGCACTATCGCCAGAAGAACAGCGTCGCCGCCGTGCAGGCCGAGAGAATGGTAATAAGATTTTCAACAAGTCGCGTGGCGCATTGAATACCACATTACGTATCCCCGACCCTGAGTAATGCCTGACGGGTGGATAAAATCATATCCACCCGATTTATTTCAGTGCAACCACAAGTAAATCACATCAATCAAAATCAGCAACGCTGAGAGCACCAGATACAGCATCAAGTGCTCGCGTACGTTATGAATCAAATAGTCAAATATGCGGCGCATTACAGGCTCATTTAAATCGTGAAAGCGAGAACGGCGTAAGGTCAAAGGTTGGCTCTTTGCCTAATGCAAACTGACAGGCAATTTCCCCCAGTACCGAAGCGAATTTAAATCCATGCCCGCTCAGCCCGGTGATCACCAGCGTATTATCATGGTCTGGCAACGTATCAATAATAAAATCTTCATCTGGTGACATATCGTAGGTACAGGCGGCACCATGCATGCAGACACCAACGCCCGGCATAATCTGGCGCAAAAAGCTGAACACTTCGCTGCCGTCACTTGCGATAGACCCGAATGGTTTTCGTTGCTGAGGTTCGCTGATGACCTGCCCACCGTTATGTTTACCTAGTTTTAGCTCGTTATCCTCGCCCGCAGGGAAACCATAATATTGGCTGCCATCGGGTAATTCGGCTGTGAACGCTGGGAAATGGTTATTTTCGCTATAACGCCCGTCAGCCTGATGCCAGCTAAAGATTTTGCGAACCGGAGTGATGGGCAACTCTGGCAACAATTTGGAGACCCAGGTTCCGGCACTGACCAATAGCTTATCTGCTGTGAATTCACCTTCCGGGGTGTCAACGATGACACCGTCGGCAGTATGGCGAATATTCGTCACCGGGCAATTAAACAGTTGTGCACAACCGCCCTGATTGGCAAGACGAATGTAAGTGGCGACGGCCAGTTCGCTGCGCAATACGCCAGAGTCCGGCTCAAAAAGACCAAGATAGTTTTCCGGTACGGTAAGTTGCGGCCAACGTGTCATCACGTCATCTGCCGTGAGCGTTTCAAGCGGCAATGACCAGGTTTGTGCACTGCTCTGTACCGTGGAGATGAAAGCTGAATCTGCCGGGCCGAGATTAATCACGCCAGTGCGATGGAAGACTTTTTCGCCGCTGATTTCCTGCAATGCATCCCACAATTTCTGAGCGCGTAATACCAACGGGACATACTTTTCCCCTTCGCCATAAGCGTGACGCATCAGGCGCGTATCACCGTGATGGCTGCCCTGCTGATGTGGAGGATGGCAACTGTCGATCATTAATACATTTAAGCCGGAATGAGTGGCATAGCACCCGGCTGCTGCGCCGACAGAACCGCTACCGACGATGATAAGGTCATAATGCATGATGCTTTTCTCTATGACAGAAATTAATTAGTAGGGTAATTAATTCTTGGTTGGCTGGCAAATAAGCGAAACCTGAATAATAAAAAAGGCACCTCTACGGTGCCTTGCGTTATTTGGGCAGCATCGTCAATCAATGCTTACGATAATCGTTTACCTGGTAATCACTAGATTCAATCTTTGCAATGCCGGCTTCTAAAATAGAAATAAA
>DASXXQ010000080.1:0-7940 GCA_036502985.1 Buttiauxella sp. | reverse complement strand
CAATTTCATCTTCCTTCAGCAAAAGTGCCTTGCCGAAAGCGATACCCGGGGATGCTAAAATGCCTGAAATCATAACCCTACCTTACTTGTGACTGATATTTACGAAGAACCCAGAACTTACTCGAGTTCAGCCATCAGTTTAACCAGATGCTCAACTGCTTTCTGATCATCTTCACCTTCAGCGGAGATGGTCACAACGGTACCTTGAGTCAGGCCCAGAGTTTGCAGTTTGAACAGGCTTTTTGCGCTAGCGCTTTTGCCGTTGGAGGTCACAGTGATCTCAGAAGTGAAGCCTTTAGCTTCTTTAACGAACTGAGCAGCAGGGCGGGTATGCAGACCGTTTGGAGCGGTGATGGTAACTTCTTGCTGGAACATTGTATTTCCCCAACTTATAGGTTTAGTGTTCTGGAACTAAAGTCTAGCCTGGAGGCAAAACTTTAGCCTGATAGTTAGCGTCGCTGTTAACGTTTACTGTACGCGACACGAGATGCTTTCGGGAATCGCAATAATGTACTTTAGTGAAACCATACACTTTACGGTTCGCTCGTCGTTAATCATTATGCCGTGAAATATGATTTTGCACCAAATCGTTAAATCGATTCAGCAGACCAATCTCACAATCCGATTAATTTCGCGCATCAAAATAATTTGCTGGATAGATACCAGACCTGGCGAGGTGACGCAATGCCAGGGTAGCCAAAAGTTTGACGAGGGCCACAAAAAAGCACCCATTTGGGTGCTTTTTTACACAAAATTACCTGTTTGGCATCACTGTTGCAGTTCTTTTTCAGTGAAAAGATCGGCAAACAGGGCGGTACTCAGGTAACGCTCCCCAGAAGATGGCAGTATAACCACAATGTTTTTATTGGTAAATGCTTCATCTTCCTGGAGTTTTAAGGCCGCGGCCACTGCCGCGCCCGAAGAAATTCCTGCAAGAATGCCTTCTTCTTCCATCAAACGACGCGCAGTTGAGATAGCTTCGTCGTTGGTAATGGCAACAACCTTGTCAATGAGCTTCAAATCCAGGTTACCAGGAATAAAACCGGCACCGATACCCTGAATTTTGTGCGGACCCGGTTTGAGCTCTTCGCCCGCCAGAGCCTGTGCGATAACTGGAGAGTCCGTAGGTTCAACGGCTACGCTGATAAGATCAGTTTTGCCTTTGGTGTTTTTGATGTAGCGGCTAACGCCAGTCAATGTGCCGCCGGTACCCACACCCGCAATGAATACGTCTACTTCGCCATCTGTATCTTCCCAGATTTCTGGGCCAGTGGTTTTTTCGTGAATTTCTGGGTTTGCCGGATTGCTAAACTGTTGCAGCAGCAGGAATTTGTCTGGATTGCTGGCAACAATCTCTTCCGCTTTTTGAATTGCGCCTTTCATGCCTTTCGCGCCTTCGGTCAGGACCAGGTTGGCACCCAGTGCTTTCAGAAGTTTACGGCGTTCGATGCTCATAGTTTCAGGCATGGTCAGTGTCAGTTTGTACCCACGCGCTGCAGCAACATAGGCCAGTGCGATACCGGTGTTACCGCTGGTTGGTTCAACTAACTCGATGCCAGGCTTTAGTACACCGCGTTTCTCGGCATCCCAAATCATATTGGCCCCGATACGGCATTTAACGCTAAAGCTCGGGTTACGGGACTCTACCTTGGCCAGGATGCGTCCATTACCGATGCGGTTCAGTCGAACCAGCGGCGTATGACCGATAGTCAGAGAATTGTCTTCATAGATCTTGCTCATAACCCGTCCTTAACTGTATGAAATTTGGGAAACCTCTTCAGCATACCTGCTTAGGCGTTATGCGGAAGTAAAGAAATCGTATATGTATATGTAGAAGGGAAATAAGCAGAAGCAAGAAGGAATAAGGAGCGGCATAAGCCGCTCCTGTAAAACTATTTCCACATCGCGTGTTTTGGACGGTAACAATCGACCCACATCGCGGTGGCGCCGCAGACGGCTACAGGCATGATAACCAGGTTCAGGAAAGGAATAAGCGTGAACAGACTGACTAACGAGCCAAATTGCATGTTGATGATTTTCTTCTGGCGCAGTGAAATACGCATCTCTTTGAATGGCACTTTATGGTTATCAAATGGATAGTCGCAATACTGGATAGCCAGCATCCAGGCGCTAAACAGGAACCATAAAACTGGCGCAACGGTTTGCCCAATCCCCGGAATGAAATAGAGCACTATCAGCACCAGCGCGCGGGGAAGATACCAGGAAAGCTTTTGCCATTCGCGTTTCATAATGCGTGGAACATCTTTCATGATGCCAAACACGCCGGTATCAGGCGGTGTTGCCCCGGTGAGACGCGCTTCGAGCTGCTCGGCCAACAAGCCATTGAAGGGAGCAGCAATCCAGTTCGCAATGGTTGAAAAGAAATAACCAAACACGAGCAAGATAGAAATGACCGCGAGCGGCCAAATCAGATAGCTTAGCCACTGCAACCAATCTGGAACGTATGACAGCAGAGCGGGGACCCAAACATCCAGGCGCGTAAACAGCCACCAGAATGCTCCTCCCATCAATAAAATATTGACCAGCAGCGGCATGAGCACGAAACGTTTGATTCCAGGCTCAAGGAGCAGCTTCCAGCCCTGAGAAAAATAGTAAACGCCACTACGTGGCACGGCTCCTGATGGTGAAACCATAATCTGAACGAACTCCTTTTGGTCATTACGATGACATGCTGGCCTATCATAACTGACTGCCAGGAGAAAAACTTATTAGGAAATGGTCGAAAAAACAGCAAAAAACCGATTTCGACCCATCTTTATGCTGAGAAAACTGTGTGCGCACTTGCACTTGAGCAAATGGGCAAATACTCTTAGTGAGTAAATGTTTGCCGCGGTGGCAAGGTGTTAGAACAACAGAGAATATAATGATGCAGGATTTGCGTCTCATATTAATCATTGTTGGCGCGATCGCCATAATAGCCTTACTGGTTCACGGACTGTGGACGAGTCGTAAGGAACGTTCTTCCGTTTTCCGTGATCGTCCAATGAAGCGTTTGAAGTCCAAACGTGACGAACTGGAGTCGGACGACGACGAGGCTGACGATGAGCAAGACGATGGAGTAGGTGAGGTGCGTGTGCGTCGGGTTAACCCTGCGCCGGAACCAGCGACTCGCGAGCCAGAAATGCCTCGTCAGCCGCAAGCGCCTCAACACCAGTACCAGCCTCCTTACGCTTCTGCGCAGCCGCGTCAGAGTGCACCTGTGCATCAACCTGAACCGGTTGCATTACATCAGGAAGAGCCTGTTGCGCCGGTACATCAACCCGCGCCAGTGCAGCCTGTAGTACAACATTCAACGGAACAACCGTCAGTTGTGCATCAACCGCAGCCAGTAGCACCGCAACCTCCGATTCAGCAGCCGATAGCTCAACCTGTTCAGCACTCTGAACCTGTTGCTCAACCTGCTCCGGCCCCAGAACCACCGGCGCGTCGTAAAGAGACGGTGATTGTACTGAACGTCTCGGCTCACGCAGGCAGCATGATTAACGGCGATGTGCTGTTAAACAGTATTCAGCAAGCGGGCTTTATCTTTGGTGAAATGAACATATTCCACCGCCACCTCAGTCCTGATGGTAGCGGCCCGGTTCTGTTTAGCCTCGCTAATATGGTTAAACCTGGTTCGTTTGACCCGGAAAGCATGACGAACTTTGCAACACCTGGTGTGACAATCTTTATGCAGGTGCCGTCATATGGCGACCCAGCGCAGAACTTTAAGTTGATGCTACAGTCTGGTCAGCACATTGCCGATGAAGTGGGCGGTGTGGTGTTAGATGATCAACGCCGCATGATGACGCCGCAAAAAATGCGTGAGTATCAGGATCGTATCCGTGAAGTAGTTGAAGCCAACGCAAGCGTTTGATACCCCTCCTGAACATGTTTCTCCCTAAACCCCCGCATGTCGGGGGTTTTTTATATTGATGGTGCGATATGGACACAATCGAACAAAAAATCACTCAACTGCGAACCACGCTTCGCCATCATGAATATCTCTATCATGTACTTGATAACCCAGAAATCCCTGACGCGGAATATGACCGCCTTATGGGAGAACTGCGCTCTCTGGAAGAAGCGCATCCGGAGTTAATCACACCGGATTCTCCTACTCAGCGCGTAGGGGCGGCCCCGTTAAGCGAATTTACTCAGGTTCGCCACGAAGTGCCGATGCTTTCGCTGGATAACGTATTTGATGAAACCAGCTATCTGGCGTTTAACAAACGTGTTCAGGACCGCTTGAAAAGCACTGAGTCTATTACTTTTTGCTGTGAGCTAAAGCTTGATGGATTAGCGGTGAGCCTGCTCTACGAAGACGGAATACTGATTCGCGCTGCAACGCGTGGTGATGGCACTACGGGTGAAAATATTACCGCCAATGTGCGCACTATTCGCTCCATTCCGCTTAAATTGCGCGGTGAGCATATTCCTCGCCGCCTGGAAGTGCGTGGTGAAGTATTCCTGCCGCAGGCAGGTTTCGAGAAAATCAATGAAGAAGCGCGTCGTACCGGCACTAAACTCTTTGCTAACCCGCGTAATGCAGCGGCAGGATCACTGCGCCAACTCGATCCGCGTATCACGGCAAAACGCCCGTTAACTTTCTTCTGTTATGGCGTTGGTCTGCTTGAAGGCGGTGAATTACCTGCCAGCCACCTTGCGCGTTTGCATAAGTTTAAAGAGTGGGGCTTGCCGGTTAGCGATCGTATTCGTTTATGTAATACGCCGGAAGAAGTACTGGCGTTTTATCATCAGGTTGAAGCCGATCGACCAACGTTAGGTTTTGATATCGACGGCGTGGTGATTAAAGTCGACTCGCTCGCTCTGCAAGAAACTCTCGGGTTTGTTGCGCGCGCTCCACGTTGGGCGGTGGCGTTCAAATTCCCGGCTCAGGAACAGATGACGTTTGTTCGTGATGTCGAATTCCAGGTTGGCCGTACCGGTGCTATTACTCCGGTGGCACGTCTGGAGCCGGTTCAGGTTGCAGGGGTGTTAGTCAGCAATGCTACGCTGCACAATGCCGATGAAATTGAGCGCCTGGGTTTAAGAATCGGTGACCGTGTTGTTATCCGTCGTGCTGGTGACGTTATTCCTCAGGTCGTGGGTGTTGTGGAGTCTGAACGACCGGAAAATACCACGGAGATCGTTTTCCCAACGCATTGCCCAGTTTGCGGATCGGACGTTGAACGCGTGGAAGGCGAAGCGGTGGCACGCTGTACCGGTGGTTTGATTTGCGGTGCGCAGCGCAAAGAATCGCTCAAACATTTCGTCTCTCGTCGCGCGTTAGACGTCGACGGCATGGGCGACAAGATAATCGATCAACTGGTTGAAAAAGAATACGTTCATACGCCAGCGGATCTTTTCCGTCTGACGGCAGGCAAACTTACCGGGCTTGATCGCATGGGACCGAAGTCGGCTCAAAATGTGGTCGATGCGCTGGAGAAAGCAAAAGAAACGACTTTTGCTCGTTTCTTATATGCTCTCGGGATCCGTGAAGTAGGCGAGGCGACAGCAGCAGGGCTAGCGGCCTATTTTGGTTCTTTGGATGTATTGGCCGCGGCGAGCATTGAGGAACTGCAAAAAGTACCTGATGTGGGCATTGTCGTCGCCACGCACGTTTTCAATTTCTTCGCCGAAGACAGCAATCTGGACGTCATCCGCCAGTTGACGGATGAGGCAGGTGTGCATTGGCCAGCTCCGGTTGTTATCAAAGCGGAAGACATCGACAGCCCGTTTGCTGGTAAAACCGTGGTATTGACGGGGTCACTTAGCATAATGTCGCGTGACGATGCGAAAGCGCGCCTGGTGGCATTGGGCGCTAAAGTTTCAGGCAGTGTGTCGAAGAAAACAGACCTGGTGATTGCGGGTGAAGCCGCGGGTTCAAAACTTGTCAAAGCTCAAGAGCTGGGTATTGATGTTATTGATGAAGCTGAAATGATTCGCCTATTGGGTCAATGAGATGGATAAAGAACAGCTTATTGAAATAGCTAACACGGTGATGCCGTTTGGCAAATACAAAGGCCGCGTGCTGATTGATGTGCCGGAAGAGTATCTGCTGTGGTTTGCCCGCAAAGATGAATTTCCGCAAGGGCATCTTGGCGAACTGATGAGGCTGACTTTGCTTATCAAAACCGAAGGACTTGAGGGACTGGTGAAGCCCCTCAAGCGGCACTAAGCGTTATCCAGGTATATCGGTGGCGGCTTTGGCTGCCACCTGCGTTTCTCTCTGGTAACGGCGCGCCAGTACTGCACATATCATTAGCTGCAACTGATGGAAAATCATCAGCGGCAGTACCATCATTCCCACGGTGGCTACCGGGAACAGAATGTTTGCCATCGGAATACCATTCGCCAGGCTCTTTTTCGAACCGCAGAACACAATGGTAATTTCATCAGCCTTGCTAAAGCCCAGGCGTCTTGCCACAAACATGTTGATGCTGATGACAATCGCCAGTAATACCAGGCTCACTATCACGATATACAACAGTGAACCCAATCCAACCTTATGCCAAATTCCATGCCTGACTGCTTCGCTAAAAGCGGTGTAAATGACAAGAAGAATTGAGGTTTGATCGGTTTTGCCAATCCATTTTTTATGTCTGGTGACCCAGTTACCAATCAACGGACGAGAAAGATGACCGAGTACAAACGGCAGCAGTAGCTGCAACATAATACTGCCCACTTGCTGCAAACTGCCACTTGCGCCATGTACATTCATCACGATACCGACTAACAACGGCGAAAGGAAAATCCCTAGCAGACTTGAAGCGGAAGCGGCGCATACCGCCGCTGCAACATTCCCCCCTGCAAGGGAGGTAAATGCAATGGCCGATTGCACCGTGGCAGGCAAAATGCACAGATACAAAAATCCAGTATAGATTTCTGGACTGACGTTTACCGGCGCCCACCAGGCGAACAAAATCCCCAAGACCGGGAACAGAACGAACGTGCTGCACATTACCCACAAGTGCAAGCGCCAGTGGCTGCTGCCCGCAATAATCGCTTCGCGAGAAAGCTTTGCCCCATGCATAAAAAATAATAGTGCGATTGCAGCAGTGGTAAGCCCTTCAAAGAAGCCAACGTAGCTTCCCTGAGCCGGGAAGAAAGACGCCAGCAGTACGACAAAAATGAGCGTCAGTGTAAAAGGGTCGAGTACGCGAAAGAATTTCATCATCATTCCTCAAACGGTGATGAGTCATTGTGCTTTCATTAGTTTTAGAAATAAAATTGATTTATTGAATACATTGATGAATTAATCAGATGAATTATTCCCTGCGCCAGTTAAAAGTCTTTGTCGCCGTCGCCCATGCCGGGAGTTTTAGTCGGGCAGGGGAGCAAATTGGCTTAAGCCAATCGGCGGTAAGCCACAGCGTGAAAGAACTTGAGAGCGAGCTAGGCGTAAAGCTGCTGGACCGCACCACACGTGAAGTTACTCTGACGCAAGCAGGCCAGCAATTGGCGACGCGTCTTGAGCGGCTACTGGAAGAATTGACGAGCACATTGCTGGACACGCGCAGCGTGGGTCATCAATTAAGTGGAACGGTACGTGTTGCTGCGAGCCAGACGATCTCCGCCCATTTGATGCCGCAGTCCATCGCTGCCGCAGCGCTGGAGTTTCCAGCCATTCGTTTTGTGTTGCATGACCGCCCGCAACAATGGGTGCTGCAAAGTATCCGCCAGGGTGAGGTAGATTTTGGCATTGTTATCGACCCGATTCAGGCAAACGATCTGGATTGCGAGGCGGTACTTTCTGAACCATTTTTATTACTGTGTCGTGACGACCATCCGCTTTCACTTCAGGTTCAGGTGCCATGGCAGGCGTTGCAGGGTGCCAGATTAGTGTTACAGGATTATGCTTCGGGCAGTCGTCCATTAATTGATGAGGCATTGAAACGTCAGGGCATCGAGGCAAATATTGTTCAGCAGATTGGCCA
>DASXXQ010000079.1:0-2108 GCA_036502985.1 Buttiauxella sp. | reverse complement strand
TCAAAAGGTACTCCCGGCGGGGTACCCCTGCCACGGGTCATCAGCGCCCCGGCCAGCGGCACATTTTTGCATTTTCATGTGCTCCACCACAGGTCAGTTAACTTACTGATTACTATAAATTAATCGGGTTTCCATCTGTGCATTTTGATTTTAGCGATGTACAGGTGGGTATGTGCTAACGCATTGATTATAAAAATGAAAGGCCGAATCGAGCTGTACATCTGAGCTGTACATGGAGTGAAGTATGTCAAATGTCAGCGATATGGGCGGTGTTTATCACTGGAGTGTATCCAGGCTTGCTGAGGCATTTGGCATCGATCGCAGGACAGTAAAGAGCCGGCTGGCAGAGGGGCGGGTGCCGGTGGTGGGCGAAGTCCGTGGCAGTCCGGTGTTTGATCTGAAAGATGCCGCGCCGGCATTGTTTCGTACCTCCCCGTCACAGGACCCGGATGTCTTACACGACCCCAGCCAGATGCCACCGAAAGAGCGTAAAGACTGGTATGACTCAGAAAAAGGCCGTATCTGGCTTGAGAAAGAGTTACGTCAGCTGATCCCTGAGCATGAGGTCACCAGTGTGTATGCCGCCACCATCAAGACCGTTGTCCAGCAGCTTGAAACGTTGCCTGACCGGCTTGAACGTGATGGGGGGATGACGCCGAAGGGCCTCGCGATGGTGCAGGAAACGATTGACGATTTGCGTGATGCTCTTTTTGAACGCACCTATCAGGCCAGTGCTGCGGCGATATTTAATCAGGATGAAAGAGCAGAGGTGACTGATGAATAGCCAGTATGCCAGTGCGGTCCGCGTGGGTAAGAGCGTGGCGGCGTTGTTTAAGCCTCCCCGACGAATGCAGGTCGCGGAAGCGGTGAAAGATTATATGCGGGTTCCCATGGGGGCGGGCAATGCCATGCCGTGGGAGCCAGGATTGACCCCCTACATGATAGAGGCCATGAACCTCTTATCCTCTCGCGAATTCGATGCGGTGATCTTTGTCTGTCCGGCACGTGCGGGTAAAACACTGGGGTTGATTGACGGCTGGATAGTGTACAGCGTGACATGCGATCCCGGCGACATGCTGGTGGTTCAGATGACCCAGGACAAGGCGCAGGAGCATTCCAAAAAACGCCTTGCCCGCATGTTCAGGGCCAGTCCGGAAATGGCTAAGCGACTGAGTCCCAGCCGGAACGACAATAACGTCCACGATAAAATGTTCCGTGACGGTTCGTTTCTTAAAATTGGCTGGCCATCGATCAGTATTTTTTCGTCTTCCGACTATAAGCGCGTAGCGCTCACCGACTACGACCGTTTCCCGGAAGACGTCGATGGTGAAGGAGATGCGTTCTCTCTGGCGTCCAAGCGCACCACGACCTTTATGTCAGCAGGGATGACGCTGGTTGAGTCCTCGCCCGGTCGGGACATTGAAGATACCAAGTGGCGCAGAACGGCGGCGCATGAAGCCCCGCCATGCACCGGTATCATGTCACTTTACAATCGCGGTGACCGGCGTCGCTGGTACTGGCCATGCCCGCATTGTCACAGCTATTTTCAGCCTGAGATGTCGGCCATGACCGGATTTCGTGAAGAACGTGACCCGCTTAAAGCCAGCGAGCAGGCACATATTGTCTGCCCACACTGTGCCGGAAAAATTACCGCAGACCAGAAGCGGGAGCTGAATAACCGCGGTGTCTGGCTGAAGGAGGGGCAGACCATCAGCCCTGAGGGGATCATCTCCGGCGAAGCCCGTCGCTCCCGGGTGGCGTCATTCTGGATGGAGGGCCCGGCAGCGGCTTATCAGACCTGGTCGCAATTGGTGTACAAACTGCTCACCGCCGAGCAGGAATACGAGGCCACCGGCAGCGAAGAAACACTGAAATCCGTCTACAACACGGACTGGGGGGTACCGTATTTACCCCGTTCCTGTGCGGATCAGCGCCGTACCGATGTGCTGATGGCGCGGGCCGAACCGGTACCGAAACGCAGTGTACCGGCGGGCGTGTTGTTTCTGGTGGCGACAGTGGATGTGCAGGGGGGCAAAAATCGTCGCTTCGTGGTGCAAATCACCGGCTATGGCCGTCACGGGGAGCGCTGGGTAGTGGACCGTTACAAT
>DASXXQ010000078.1:0-1542 GCA_036502985.1 Buttiauxella sp. | reverse complement strand
GCGTCCCCCCTTCGGTCTTGATCGAAACAAGGTAGTGCAGGAATATTAACCTGCTGTCCATCCGCTACGCCTTTCGGCCTCGCGTTAGGCTCCGACTAACCCTGAGCGGATTAACCTTTCTCAGGAATCCTTAGACTTACGGCGACCAGGGTTCGCACCTGGTTTCTCGCTACTTATGCTGGCAGAGTCACTTCCCAACGCTCCAGCCGTTCTTTCGATCGACCTTCAATGCTGTTGAGAACGCTCTCCTACCGTCTGCATTGCTGCAAACCCGTAACTTCGGTACCATGCTTAAGCCCCGTTATATTGTCGGCACCGAGCCGCTCGACCAGTGAGCTGTTACGCTTTCTTTAAAGGATGGCTGCTTCTAAGCCAACCTCCTGGCTGTCTGAGCGTCCCGACTTCCTTTCCCACTGAGCATGGATTTAGGGACCTTAGTTGACGGTCTGGGCTGTTTCCCTTTCGACAATGAAGCTTAGCCCCCACTGTCTGACTCCCTCGCTACACATTCACGGCATTCGCAGTTTGGTTGGATTCGGTAACCCGGGAAGGCCCCTAGTCCAATCAGTTCTCTACCACCGCGACGGACCACGAGAGGCTAGCCCTAAAGCTATTTCGGAGAGAACGAGCTATCACGGAATTTGATTAGCCTTTCACCCCTACCCTCAGCTCATCCGAGCTTTTTTCAACAAACACCGGTTCGGTCCTCCAGTGGGTGTTACCCCACTTTCAACCTGGCCAAGGGTAGATCATCCCGCTTCGCGTCTATTCCTGCCAACTGATTTCGCCCTATTCAGACTCGCTTTCGCTACGGCTCGCTTTCGCTTAACCTTGCTGACAAGAATAACTAGCCGGCTCATTATGCAATAGGCACGCGGTCAGACTTTCGGCTTGCGCCGCATTGTCCTCCCACCGTTTGTAGGCACACGGTTTCAGGTACTATTTCACTCCGCTCACAGCGGTTCTTTTCGCCTTTCCCTCACGGTACTGGTTCACTATCGGTCAGAAGCTAGTATTTAGCCTTACGGAATGGTCTCCGTAGCTTCCCACAGGGTTTCTCGTGCCCCGCGGTACTCAGGTATCGGCTTCGAGTCCAGTTCGTTTTCGTCTACGTGGCTATCACACTCTATGGCCCCTCTTTCCAGAGGGCTTCGACTAACGACTGGATTGGTAACTCTACTATTGCCGACCCTACAACCCCAGTAACACCCGAGGGTGGTACTGGTTTAGGCTGTTGCGATTTCGCTCGCCACTACTTTCGCAATCGAGGTTTCTTTCTTTTCCTCCAGGTACTGAGATGGTTCACTTCCCTGGGTTCGCTCGTGCCCGACTATGGATTCATCGGGCCGTACGGGGGTTTTACCCCCGTGGGTTTCCCCATTCGGAAATCCCCGGATCAATGCCTGCTTGCGGCTCCCCGAGGCTTATCGCAGCTTGCCACGTCCTTCATCGCCTGCTTCTGCCAAGGCATCCACCATGCGCCCTTAGTAGCTTGACCACAAAATTTACTCAGCACACTCAAGAAAGTCTCAGCTCTCAGCT
>DASXXQ010000077.1:0-10321 GCA_036502985.1 Buttiauxella sp. | reverse complement strand
CGGCCATGAGCTTCTCCTCAATGCCTTGCGGCTTGCCCTAAGACAAGCCGCCAGACTTTACCAGGACTGAGTTGCTTTGAAGGAATCGAGGATGCCTTTCAGCTTGCCTTCGATTTCGTCGTTATAGCCACCAGATTGGTTGATTTCTTGCATCAGCGGAGCATGGTCACGGTCAACGTAAGCCAGCAGAGCGGCTTCGAAACTACCGATTTTTGCCAGTTCCACATCTTCGAGGTAACCGCGTTCAGCAGCGAACAGAACCAGAGACTGCTGCGCAACAGACATAGGCGCATACTGTTTCTGTTTCAGAAGCTCGGTCACTTTCTGACCGTGGTTCAACTGCTTACGGGTCGCATCATCAAGGTCAGATGCAAACTGAGAGAACGCAGCAAGTTCACGATACTGTGCCAGAGCGGTACGAATACCACCGGACAGTTTTTTCATGATCTTGGTCTGAGCAGCACCACCAACACGGGATACAGAGATGCCCGGGTTAACCGCAGGACGAATACCGGCGTTAAACAGGTTGGATTCCAGGAAGATCTGACCATCGGTAATGGAAATTACGTTGGTCGGAACGAACGCGGAAACGTCACCAGCTTGCGTTTCGATAATCGGCAGAGCAGTCAGTGAACCGGTTTTCCCTTTCACTTCACCTTTGGTGAAGGCTTCAACGTATTCGGCGTTTACACGCGCAGCACGCTCCAACAGACGGGAGTGGAGGTAGAATACGTCGCCTGGGTAGGCTTCACGACCTGGTGGACGACGAAGCAGCAGGGAAATCTGACGGTAAGCAACAGCCTGTTTAGACAGGTCATCATAAACGATCAGTGCGTCTTCACCGCGGTCACGGAAGTACTCACCCATTGCGCAACCGGAGTACGGTGCCAGGTATTGCAGTGCAGCAGATTCTGATGCAGTTGCAACAACAACGATGGTATTTGCCAGTGCGCCGTGCTCTTCCAGTTTACGAACCACGTTAGAAATGGTGGACGCTTTCTGGCCGATAGCCACATAGATACATTTGATGCCGGAATCACGCTGGTTGATGATGGCATCGATCGCCAGAGCAGTTTTACCTGTCTGACGGTCACCGATGACCAATTCACGCTGGCCACGACCGATTGGGATCATGGCATCAACGGACTTATAGCCTGTCTGCACAGGTTGGTCTACGGATTGGCGTTCGATAACGCCAGGTGCGATCGCTTCAACAGCTGAGAAGCCGTCATGGTCCAGAGGACCTTTACCGTCGATTGGTGCACCCAGGGTGTTCACCACGCGGCCCAGCAGGCCACGGCCAACTGGTACTTCAAGAATACGGCCAGTACACTTAACTTTCATGCCTTCGGCAAGGTCAGCGTACGGACCCATTACTACTGCACCTACAGAGTCACGCTCGAGGTTCAGTGCAATGGCGTAACGGTTTCCCGGCAGGGAAATCATCTCACCCTGCATGACATCGGCCAGGCCGTGTATGCGGATGATACCGTCACTTACAGAAACAATTGTACCTTCGTTGTGAGCTTCACTCACAACACTGAACTGAGCAATGCGCTGCTTGATCAGTTCGCTGATTTCGGTGGAATTCAGTTGCATGCTCCAGTCCCCTTAAGACTGCAAGACGTCTGTCAGGCGATCCAGACGGCCGCGTACGCTGCCATCAATGACCATATCACCCGCACGGATAATGACACCTGCCATTACAGACTTATCGATTTTGCAATTCAGCTTAACTTTGCGTGACAGACGTTTTTCCATCGCGGCGCTGATTTTCGAAAGCTGGGCTTCGTTTAACGCGCTAGCAGAAGTCACTTCGACTTCAACCGTAGCCTCGCGGGCTGCACGCAGTTGAACGAATTGCTCAAGTACATCAGGAAGAACCTTCAAACGACCGTTTTCAGCCATTACCTTAATCAGGTTCTGGCCGTTGGCGTCTAACTGGTCACCACAAATAGAGATAAACGACTGAGAGAGCGTTTCCGGAGCTAAAGCACCAGAAAGAAGCTCTACCATTTGTTCGTTTTTAGACACCTCGGCAGCGAAAGCTAGCATGGACTGCCAGTTATCAATGCTTTGGTGTTCGACGGCAAAGTCAAAAGCTGCTTTGGCGTAGGGGCGAGCTACAGTTACAAATTCAGACATCAGCCCCTCCCTCCTTACAGTTCAGCGACCAGTTTATCAACGATGTCGCTGTTAGCAGCTTCATCCACGGAACGTTCAATGATCTTCTCGGCACCGGCAATAGCCAGCAGAGCCACTTGCTTACGCAGTTCTTCACGAGCGCGTTTACGCTCTGCGTCGATTTCTGCCTGAGCCTGTGCAACGATTTTGTCACGTTCCTGCTCTGCCTCTGTCTTCGCTTCATCAAGAATCTGAGCACGGCGTTTGTTTGCCTGTTCAATGATTACTTGAGCTTCGACTTTAGCTTTTTTCAGCTGGTCGGTCGCGTTGGCCTGTGCAAGGTCAAGGTCCTTATGTGCACGCTCTGCAGAAGCGAGACCGTCAGCAATTTCTTTTTGACGTTTCTCGATGGCTGCCATTAATGGCGGCCATACGTACTTCATACAGAACAGAACAAACAGGACAAACGCGATGGCCTGGCCGAGGATTGTTGCGTTAAGATTCACAGCACAATGCCTCTTTGTTAGTTAACGTTCTGATATTGCTAATTATATTAAGCAATGCTTACTACGCGACGGCGAACATCACGTACAGACCCAGACCAACAGCGATCATCGGGATAGCATCCACCAGACCCATAACGATAAAGAACTGAGTACGCAGCAGAGGAATCAGATCAGGTTGACGCGCTGCGCCTTCCAGGAATTTTCCACCGAGGATGCCGATACCGATCGCCGCACCGATTGCCGCAAGGCCCATCATAATCGCGGCAGCCATGTACAGCAGATCCATATTCAGGTTTTCCATGACAGTCTCCAGTTTGTTTCAGTTAAAACGCAGTAGTGGTAAGTAAAATCAATGCTCTTCAGATGCCATCGACAGATAGACAATCGTCAGAACCATGAAAATGAAGGCTTGCAGCGTAATGATCAGGATGTGGAAAATGGCCCAAGGCACACTCAGAATCCACTGTGACCACCACGGCAACAGACCAGCAATCAGAATGAAAATCAATTCACCGGCATACATGTTGCCGAACAGTCGCAGACCAAGTGATACAGGCTTGGAAAGCAGGCTTACCCCTTCAAGGATTAAGTTGAAAGGAATAAATGCCCAGTGATTGAACGGCTGCAGCGTCAGCTCTTTCGTGAAGCCGCCAATGCCTTTCATTTTGATGCTGTAGAAAAGAATCAGGATGAACACGCCAAGTGCCATAGAGAGGGTGATATTCACGTCCGCAGACGGCACCACACGCAGGGCAGGCAAGCCAAAGATATGTTCGCCGATATACGGCAGGAAATCGATTGGCAGTAAGTCCATCAGGTTCATCAGTAGTACCCAGACAAACACTGTCAGGGCAAGCGGAGCAATGACTTTGCTTTTGCCATGGTACATGTCTTTGACACTGCCATTAACAAACTCAATCACCATTTCTACTGCTGTCTGGAATTTCCCTGGTACACCACTGGTAGCGGTTTTAGCTACTTTACGGAAGATAGCCAGGAATAAGAGACCCAGGACCACTGAGAAAAACATGGAGTCAATGTTGAGCGTCCAGAAGGTGGCCGGGGGGTTATGCGGATCCACCAGCGAGAAAGTAGTCAGGTCCAGCTGAAGGTTATTCAGATGGTGGCCTATATACTCCTGCGGTGTAGAGATTTCTCCTGCAGACATGATGCCTCTTACCCTTTGTTGTTAATTACAGCTGGTGCGAGTATCTGCACAACCAGCACCGAAACCCACGTCACAATAAGCGGCAATAAGACCGCCTTAAAACCAGCTAACGCCACCACCAGTATGGTAAAGCTCGCAACCACCTTCAACACTTCACCAATAGCGAAGGTCCAGGCCATGCGGCCTTTTGACGGTGTGTGCACCTGGTGACGCCAGGCGAAATTCATAAATACTGCATTTGGCAACCAGGCTGCCAGGCCTCCGCCAAAAGCAGAAGCACCCCACGCGGGGTCTTTGAGGCAAAACAGCAATCCAATTGCTATCACTGCAAGTAGCTGAAGGAACAGAAGCTTACGAGCAACGTTTCTACTCAATAGCGACACAGACATGGCGTATTCTAACTCCTGCTCCCTTCGGGGTATGTCGCGCTGGTATAAAACTGCCTTTAGGACTTTGAGTCAAGCCTCAAAAAGCGAGCAAATTATACGGTGCGTCCCCGTGATTTCAAACAATAAGTAGCAAAAAGGTGAACAAATGTTTAAATATTTTCCTGCACACTTATTTTTCAACTTTTGCTGAATACGGGTTATTTTCCTAAAAAGCCTCAACATCCGAAATAGCCGTATAATAAAGCGTGCACCAGATCACAATTCAAACATCTCATAGTCATTATGAATTTGTCTGCCTCATAAAGTGCGAAACACAGATGTCTGATAAGTAAGCTGATTATTGTCTACTCTATTTAAAATAACCCGAAACATCATTAAAACATTTCATTGACATTTTTATTAATATTTTAACAAGTATGCCAATCTCATTTCTGCATAATATTTAGCAGGGTTATATTTTCGTAGTTGACTACTTTCAATATCAACAATGCTCTTATCGTTAACATCTTTGTGCTTTAAGGTTAAATTAACGTTAAATGTAACCAGGGGTGTCTGCGTTTTCCTGCTGTATTTTTAACGTTAAAGAAACAATCCTTTCTCACTTTTTTTTGATAAATATTAATTTTTGTTTGTCTTAATCATCACCAGATGGCGTTCACCATCAAGTTCAGGCACCTGTAAACGAATCACATCTTCAACACTAAAGTTCGCTGGCAGGACGGCTATTTCATCATCCGGGCGTAAACCCTTGAGTGCATAAAAACGGCCATTCTCCGCTGGCAGGTGCTTACACCAGGCCACCATGTCGGTCAGAGAAGCAAAAGCACGGCTGATCACGCCATCAAATGGCGGCTCTGCCGGGAATTCTTCCACACGGCTCTGCACCGGCGTGATATTTTCAAGGTGAAGTTCATGCTGAACCTGGCGCAGGAAGCGAACACGCTTACCTAAGCTGTCCAGCAACGTGAAATGCGAGTCAGGGCGTACAATCGCCAACGGAATGCCCGGTAATCCAGGTCCGGTCCCCACATCGATAAATCGCGAACCCTGCAAATGCGGCTCCACGACAATACTGTCGAGGATATGGCGCACCAACATTTCCTCAGGACGGCGTACAGAGGTCAGGTTATAGGCTTTGTTCCATTTGTGGAGCAGTTCAACATAGCCCACCAGCTGTTGTTTCTGGTTTTCCGGCAGCGTAATGCCTGCACTATCCAGCAGGCGATTCAGTTTGTTAAGCACGGCGTTCAATACCCATCAAAAAAATGGGCCAGGAATTCCTGGCCCTGAAAATGTGTGAATCAGGCGCTACGGCGTAGCAGGCCTTGTTTTTTTAACCAAACCAACAGAATGGAAATCGCGGCTGGAGTCACCCCTGAAATACGCGATGCCTGCCCAATTGAGACTGGCTTATGATCGTTTAGCTTGGCGATCACTTCGTTAGAAAGACCGCTGACTTGTCGGTAATCCAGCGTAGCTGGCAACAACGTATTTTCGTTACGTTGCTGTTTTTCAATCTCTTCTTGCTGGCGCGCGATATAGCCTTCGTATTTGACCTGAATTTCCACCTGCTCCGCAGATTGTGGATCTTCAAGGCCTGGCGCGAATACGGACAATTGCATCATCTCAGCATAGGTCATTTCTGGACGACGCAGCAGATCTTCGCCGTTTGCTTCACGCGAAAGTGGCGCGCTCAGCTTGGTATTCACTTCCTCAACACTTTCAGAGTGAGGATGCAGCCAAATGTCTTTCAGACGCTGGCGTTCACGCTCGATACTTTCGAGTTTTTCGTTGAAACGCGCCCAACGTTCATCGTCTACCAGGCCCATTTCACGGCCCGCAGCGGTTAAACGCAGATCGGCGTTGTCTTCGCGCAGCATCAGGCGGTATTCAGCGCGAGAGGTGAACATGCGGTACGGTTCTTTGGTACCCAGAGTACAGAGATCGTCAACCAACACGCCCAGATACGCTTGATCACGGCGTGGTGCCCAACCCTCTTTCTCCGCAGAGAAACGAGCGGCATTCAGACCAGCCAACAAGCCTTGCGCTGCAGCTTCTTCGTAGCCGGTGGTGCCATTAATTTGTCCCGCGAAGAACAGTCCCTGGATATATTTACTTTCCAGCGTCGGTTTGAGGTCACGAGGATCGAAGAAATCGTACTCGATTGCATAGCCTGGGCGGACGATCTTCGCGTTTTCCATGCCTTCCATCGAACGAACGATCTGCATCTGAACGTCAAACGGCAGGCTGGTGGAGATGCCATTCGGGTAGATTTCGTTGCTGGTAAGCCCTTCAGGTTCAAGGAAGATTTGATGCTGGTTACGGTCAGCAAAACGCATCACTTTATCTTCGATGGACGGACAATAACGCGGGCCAATTCCTTCGATAACGCCTGCATACATCGGGCTGCGATCGAGATTATTACGAATAACGTCATGCGTTTTTTCGTTGGTGTGCGTGATGTAACACGGTACTTGCGCTGGATGCTGATTCACATTCCCCATGAACGAGAACACCGGCATCGGGTTATCGCCATGCTGTTGGGCAAGTACGCTGAAATTGATGGTGCGAGCGTCGATACGTGGAGGTGTGCCTGTTTTCAGGCGGCTGACACGAAGTGGCAGTTCACGTAGACGACGGGAAAGCGAAATGGACGGCGGATCGCCAGCACGGCCACCGCTGTAGTTATCCAGACCGATATGAATTTTGCCATCCAGGAAAGTCCCTACGGTCAGTACCACGGATTTAGCGCGGAACTTCAGACCCATTTGCGTGACAGCACCAACAACACGATCGTTTTCGACAATCAGATCTTCAACAGCCTGCTGGAAGATCATCAAGTTCGGCTGGTTTTCCAGTGCAGTACGTACCGCCTGGCGATACAGCACACGGTCAGCCTGAGCACGAGTTGCCCGTACAGCAGGCCCTTTACTCGCGTTTAGTATCCTAAACTGGATACCTGCTTGATCGATAGCTTTCGCCATCAAACCGCCCAGTGCGTCCACTTCTTTAACCAGATGTCCCTTGCCAATACCGCCGATCGCTGGGTTACAGGACATCTGTCCTAGCGTATCGATATTGTGTGTCAGGAGAAGGGTTTGTTGACCCATCCGTGCAGCGGCCATAGCAGCCTCGGTGCCTGCATGACCCCCGCCAATGATTATGACGTCAAAAGGATCTGGATAAAACATGGTACTGCCTCACGGTTTTGCAAAAGGGGGATGACTGATTCCCGGGGTTGGCGATTCTACTTAACTTTAGCCTTTCGAGAAAGTCTGGGGATCTTTGGTAATTAAAAGAAGATCTTTTTTATTTAAAGATCTCTTTATTATGATCTCTTATTAGGATCGGCATGTTCTGTGGATAACCGTGTTTATGATAAAGAGATCAAGTAATTAAGAAGGATCGTTAGCTGTGAATGATCGGTGATCCCACAACGTATAAGCTGGGATCAAAAGCGGTACTTATGCACAACTCAAAAAGTGAACAGGAGTTGTTATGGGGATAAACACTGCTTAACCCAAGCTTTTAAGCATACTTATACACAGATAAAAGTGAGATCTTTACAAATCCTGGAGTAAATTCTTCCATGATCCGACCCAAATCTCGGCTGGATCTTCAGGAATATCGTGATCGAGGATGTTCACTTTTAATAAAGAGCCCACTCTTTTAGCACCACACTCCGTAAGAAGGGTGTCCAGTTTCTCAATAGCACCGCAAAATGTGTCGTACTCACGACTGCCTATCCCGATAGCACCATAATGAAGAGCGCTCAGATCCGGACGTTGTTCATCTATTGCATCAAACAAAGGTTGCAGGTTGTCAGGAAGATCCCCTGCACCATGAGTCGATGAGACAATTAGCCAAATTCCGCTGGTTTGCAGATCTTCAAACTGGGGACCATGCAGCGTTTGGGTGGCAAAACCCGCTTCATCCAGCTTTTCAGCTAAATGTTCAGCCACATATTCGGCACTGCCCAGGGTACTGCCGCTAATCAGAGTAATGTCTGTCATTGCGATCCCAACTTTTCGAAACGATGGGCATTGTACGCTGTGTAAGGCCTGCGATCTACCTGTGGATAATATGGGTATTAAAAATAACCGTCAGGGCTTAATCGTACGCATGATCGGGTTCTGGAGGGAGATCAGTGTTTCCGTGGACTGAATTTCATCAATTGTTTGGATCTTGTTGATAAGTACTTGCTGCAGTGCATCTATAGATCGGCACATCACCTTAATAAAGATGCTGTAGTGGCCCGTGGTGTAATACGCCTCGGTAACTTCTTCCAGACTTTCGAGTTTTGCCAGCGCTGAAGGGTAGTCTTTTGCACTCTTTAATATGATGCCGATAAAGCAGCAAACGTCGTAGCCCAACTGCTTTGGGCTGATGTCGATTCTTGCACCGGTAATAATTCCTGCTTGCTTCATCTTCTCTACACGAACATGAATGGTGCCGGGGCTTACGCCAAATTGTTTGGCGAGTTCTGCATAAGCGGTCCGTGCATTTGCCATTAAAGCCTCAAGAATGCCGCGATCGAGATTGTCGATCTGATAATTATCCATCACTTTTTCCTATGATTAATAACGATAGTTCATCTTTTATAGCCTTAAATTAGTCGATTAAAAACAGGTAAGGCTTTTTTATTGTTGATTATTGAATGTTATGCCGTATTTGTTGCTTAATCATCGTCAGTAAAACAACACAATAAAGAGAAAGCCATGAAAACTGCCTACATTGCTAAACAACGCCAGATTAGTTTTGTTAAGTCCCACTTCTCTCGTCAGCTGGAAGAAAAGCTGGGTCTGATGGAAGTCCAGGCCCCAATTCTTAGCCGTGTCGGGGATGGTACTCAGGACAATCTGTCTGGTTGCGAAAAAGCGGTGCTGGTTAAGGTGAAATCCTTGCCAGAAGCGCAGTTTGAAGTGGTGCATTCGCTGGCCAAATGGAAAAGAAAAACACTCGGTCAGCACGACTTCAGCGCGGGAGAAGGGCTTTACACGCACATGAAAGCCCTTCGCCCCGATGAAGACCGTCTAACCCCGATTCATTCTGTGTATGTCGATCAGTGGGATTGGGAACGCGTAATGGGTGAAGGAGAGCGTCATCTCGGAACGCTGAAGCACACTGTAGAAAGCATCTGGGCGGCCATGAAAGCCACGGAAGCCGAAGTGAGCGAGCAATACGGTTTGACTCCTTCTTTACCAGAACAAATCCATTTTGTTCACAGTGAAGAATTACAACAGCGCTTCCCTGATTTGGATGCAAAAGGCCGTGAACGTGCGATTGCAAAAGAGTTGGGTGCGGTTTTCCTGATTGGCATTGGCGGCAAGTTGGCAGACGGTAAGCGTCATGATGTTCGTGCACCGGATTACGATGACTGGTCAACTCACAGTCAGGGTGATTTCAAAGGCTTGAACGGCGACATTATGGTCTGGAACGCTGTACTGGGAGATGCGTTTGAGCTTTCTTCTATGGGGATCCGCGTGGATGCTGAAGCACTAAAACGCCAGCTTGCTGTGACTGATGATGAAGATCGTCTGCAACTTGAATGGCACCAGTCACTGTTGAAGGGCGAAATGCCGCAAACTATCGGCGGCGGTATCGGGCAGTCTCGTTTGGTTATGCTGATGTTGCAACAGGCCCATATTGGCCAGGTTCAGTGCGGCGTATGGCCTTCTGAGGTTCACGCGAAGGTTGAGTCACTGCTGTAAGAATTAACGCCGCCAGCGACGCAGCAGGCGGCTACGCATCCCGGTATCAAAGCGCCAGATATGATCAAATATGCGCATAATGCCGGGTTTGCCATGCCCGGACATGGCGACAGCATGAAAACGGTGCTGGTGAATACGTTGTAGACTCTTCACCTGAGTCACCACTTCATCCGGCAAACGCTGGGCGATAAAGTCAGAAATGACTACTGCATCGGCATCATGCCATTCACTTCCCTGCATTTTTTCCGCAATTGCCCGAAAACAACTGGCAAGATCGGTGCCGCCGCGAAAGCGCTGGCTCAGAAAACGGATCGCTTGTTCAATACCATCAGCACCACAAACCTCGTAACGCACGACTTCGCTGGAAAACAGCATAATGAAGCAGCGGCGGTTATCCGCCAGGGCCACGCGCATTAGAGCCAG
>DASXXQ010000076.1:0-11013 GCA_036502985.1 Buttiauxella sp. | reverse complement strand
TTGGCTTTGCGGCATCGAACGCCTTAGCCAATAAAACGACATGGCTTTGGTCGATAACGATTTCGCCGTAGCGCGGCACACCTTCCATTTTGCGCCGCGCTTCGCTGCCTTCTTCAAGCGTGGCAATCCACGCCCGATAAGGCTCAAATGAACAAACCAAATTCTCTTTCAGGCAGTCGATTACGCCGAGATGGTGGCCGATTGCCAGGCTGTAATAAACCACCTGTTGCGCATCACTCGGGGTATTGTCGTTTTCATCGACAAACTTACGGCTAAGCTGGCAAAACACCACCGACTCGCTCATTACACGCGCTCCTGCTTCACGACGGCTTCAAGGTGAGAGACTATCTCGGTCAAACGTGGATCGTTCTCGTGAGCCAGCCATTGCTGAACGCTGTCGCCACCGGTGGTGAGATTGTTCATGTAGCTGTCGGCAATCTGGCGGCCATAGCGATAGCCAGCCAGACGACGCGCTTCGCGATCAATTCGCACACGCAGCGGTTGAACCATGTCCGGGTGCAGGATTTGTGCAGCTTGTGCGTCAACCTCACTGGCATCGCGGGCATGAATTTTCTGTTCCAGCAGGCCAAGTGCCATCGCAAAACCGTACAGCGTTGCCGCAGGTGTTGGCGGGCAACCAGGAATATACACATCCACCGGTACGATTTTGTCAGTGCCGCCCCAAACGCAATACAGGTCGTGGAAAATACCGCCGCTGTTGCCGCACGCACCGTAGGAGATGCAGATTTTAGGGTCCGGTGCGGATTCCCAGGCGCGGAGCGCTGGCGACCGCATGGCACGCGTCACCGCACCCGTAAACAGTAAAATATCTGCATGGCGTGGCGATGGAACCACTTTAATCCCGAAGCGTTCAGCATCGAAAAGTGGCGAAAGTGTGGCGAAAATTTCGATTTCGCAGCCATTGCAGCCACCGCAGTCCACGCGATAAACATACGCAGAACGTTTAATTTTCTTTAGCAGCGACGCTTTCATGCTGGCGATGGATTCATCCACCGTCATCGGCACGGGCATGCCATTGTGGTCGCGTGGGCCGAGTAAGTTGCTCATGAGCGCACCTCTCTTATCTGGCGGCTAAGGTCGATTTGGTCGGATGCCACCAGGCTTTGCTGGCGTTTACATTCCGGGCAAGTTTCAAACGAGGCGCGATGGGATTCGGCCAGTTTGTCGCCGTTGTGTTCAAGCAGGGCAATGGCGTAATCAATTTCTTTTTGCACGGCAAAAGGTTTGCTGCACTGGCGGCAATTGCACAGGTCAAAACGCGCCTGTTGCAGGAAATCCGCCTTGTTCCACACGGCCAACTCGTATTCCTGAGAAAGCTTGATAGCGGCAGTTGGGCAAACTTCTTCACAGCGCGCGCAGAAAATGCAGCGCCCCAGGTTGAAGGTCCACGCCAGTTGTCCGGCGACCAGATCGGTTTCCACCGATAGCGCGTTAGACGGGCAGGCATTCACACATGCCGCACAACCGATGCATTGCTGCGGATTGTGCTCCGGTTTGCCGCGGAAATTAGGATCGACGGCAATCGGTTGTAGCGGGTACGACTCAGTGGCCACGCCGCCTTTAATGGCTTTTTTGATGAAATTAAACATGATGACTCCGGCTTATTTCAGCGGCGAATTCGTGCGTTCAATGCTGTAGCGCTCCAGCTCTTTGTAAGGCACCACTTTCGTTTTGCGCTTACGCACATCAACCACGGTCATGCGGTCAGTACAGGAGTAGCAAGGATCAAGGCTGCCGATGATCAATGGCGCATCAGACACGTTGTTACCACGCAGCATGTAGCGCAACGTCGGCCAGTTGGCGTAGGTCGCCGCACGGCAGCGCCAGCGGTACAGCTTCTGGTTGTCGCCCGTCATCGACCAGTGAATATCATCGCCACGCGGCGCTTCAGAGAAGCCGAGCGCAAAACGGTTAGGAATATAGGTGAAGCCGTCGACCGCCAGCGGGCCGCCAGGCAAGTTATCCAGACCGAAATCAATCATATTCAGCGCGGTATAAACTTCATTGATACGCACTTTTAGGCGTGACAGGACATCGCAGCCTGTTTCGCTGTGAACTTCCATTGGCAGCAAACCGTAACCGACAAATGGGTGATCGGTACGGGTGTCGCGGGCGTGACCGCTGGCGCGAACCATTGGGCCAACGTTACTGAAATCGCGGGCGATTTGCGGATCGAGACGGCCAATACCAACGGTGCGTTGCTCGATGTTTGGCGTGCTCATCAGAATATCGACCAGATCTTTCACTTCGCGGCGCATTTGCTGCGCAAGTTGGCGGGTCTGGATCATGTCGTCTTTAAGCAGATCGCGGCGAATCCCGCCGATCAAATTCAGGCCGTAAGTCTTGCGTGCACCGGTGAGGATTTCCGCCATTTTCATGGACATCTCACGCACGCGGAAGAACTGCATAAAGCCGGAATCAAAGCCCACAAAGTGGCAGGCAAGACCGAGGTTCAGCAGGTGGCTGTGAAGACGCTCAACTTCCAGCAAAATTGCGCGGATCATCTGAGCACGTTCTGGTACCACGATGCCCATCGCGTTCTCAACGGAAGTGGTGTAGGCGGTGCTGTGGGCGAAACCACAGATGCCACAAACGCGGTCAGACAAGAAGGTGACTTCGTTGTAACCCATGCGCGTTTCAGCCAGTTTTTCCATGCCACGGTGGACATAGAACAGGCGGTAGTCGGCATCAATAATGTTTTCGCCATCGACGAACAGGCGGAAGTGACCGGGTTCATCGGAGGTGACGTGCAGCGGGCCAATCGGCACCACGTTGTTCTTCTTGCTGCCCAGTTCGTTGATGAACTCGTAAGTTTCCTGATCGCTGGTTGGCGCCGGGCGCTGGCGGTAATCCATGCTGTCTTTACGCAGCGGATACAGATCATCAGGCCAGTCATCAGGGAGCACTAAACGACGTTCATCTGGCAGGCCAACCGGTTGCAGGCCGTACATGTCACGCACTTCACGCTCACCCCAAACGGCAGCAGGCACACGTGGCGTGACGGACGGGAATTCGGGTTTATCGGCATCGACTTCAACGCGCACGGTTACCCAGCATTTCACGCCGCTTTCCATGGAAAGCACGTAATAAACGGCGTAGTTACCGCACAGTTGGCGCTCATCGTTACCGAACAATACGGATAACCAGCCACCTTGCTGGTAGTAAAGCCATTCCACCACTTCGGGCAGCATGTTGAGCTTCACGTTGACGGTGATTTGGTCTTTGGTCTGCCAGGCTTCGTCGATAACAGCATGAGGAAATTGCTTATGCAGTGCGGCGATATAGTGTTGACCAATCTTTTCTTCAGACATAAATAAATTCTCTTAAATCACGCCGCCAGCAAGGAGACGAAGGCTAAAAAGGCAAAGCCAAAACCGGCCCAGGTAATGCGCGAGGTTTCCAGCATCCGCAAGCGCGCCATGCTGTTCTCAAACAGCGCGATAATCAGCACGCCAAGCACCAGTTTTACAGCTGCCAGCACCAGCGCTAAACCTAAGGCGCCCCAGCTAAATTCGCTCATCTGGCCCCATGGCAGGAATACGCCAACGAACATTTGCAGCACAACCAGTTGCTTGAGGGAAATCCCCCATTTCAACACCGCAAAGCCTGCGCCGCTGTATTCGGTCAACGGGCCTTCCTGTAATTCCTGCTCGGCTTCTGCGAGGTCGAATGGCAGTTTGCCCATTTCGATAAACGTGGCGAATGCGCACGCGGCGAGCGCCAGAATCAGCGTTAAGCTCTGCGCGGTTGGCCAGTGGTAGACCGTGGAAGCGATATTGCTGATGTGTGTGCTGCCAGCCACCTGAGCTGCGACCCACAGGCCCAGAATCAGAATCGGCTCAACCAGGACGCCCAACATGGCTTCACGGCTCGCACCGATGGCAGTAAACGGGCTACCGGTATCCAGCCCTGCAATTGCAAAGAAGAAACGGGCAATGGCGAACAGGTAGATGAGCGTTATCAAATCACCCAGCGACGGCAGCGGTGACCAGAGCGTGACTACCGGCAGCGCTGTGGCAATCGTCAGCATGACGCCGACCATCACAAAAGGCATCAGGCGGAACACCCAGCCGGATGCGGCAGGCGCCACACTTTGGCGGCCCAGCAATTTGAATAAGTCACGGTATTCCTGCAACACGCCAGGCCCGCGGCGATTGTGCATACGAGCGCGAGTCACACGGGTAATACCGGACAACAGCGGCGCAACGGCAAATAACACCAGCGCCTGAATCAGTGGAAAGAAAAAGGTATTCATCTCAGATTCCTTAAGCGCAAACCGCAACCAGCAACACGGCCAGTTCTATCATCGCCAGGCGACGGAACGTACCGGCGAGGCAGTCGCACTGCCAGCCCGGTACCCATTTCACTGGGTTAAGGGTCTTGCGCAGTTTCAGCAAAGGCGCGAATGCCGCTTTCACTGGTTGTGCAAAACCACCCGCAGTAATCACCATCGCTTGTTCGTGGTCGTAACCACACACCCAGGCCGAGCCGCGCGTGCGGTTTGGCAGACGGTCGCCACGGAAAATCACCATCAGAATGAATGGCAGCAGCGGGCTGGCAATCAGAAGTAGGGTGATCATCGGTTGTGAAACCGTGGTGTTAGCGGTTTGCAGCGGCAGTGGAATGGCGTTTTGCAACAGTGGAATCAACCACGGGGCGGCGACACCAGCAATCACACAGCATGCTGCCAGTGCGGCCACACTCAGGTTCATCAACCATGGTGCGGAGGTTGCGTTTTCAGCTTCAGGTGTGCGGGGCGCACCCAGGAACGTGACGCCATACACTTTCGCCATACACATCACTGCCAGCGCGCCGGTGATGGCCAGACCTACAGCCAGCAATGGCCCGAGGAAGCGAGTGATAAACAGCGGCAAGGTGCCAAGATGGAAGAATGACTGGTAAATGACCCATTCGCCTGCAAAGCCGTTGAGCGGCGGCAGTGCTGCCATCGCCATCAAGCCAACCAGCATGGCAATTGAAATCAGCGGCATACGCTTGCCGATACCGCCCAGCTTTTCAATGTCCAGATGACCGGTGCGGAACCACACAGCGCCCGCGCCGAGGAACAGCGTTGTTTTGAACACGCTATGGTTAAACAGGTGATACAGGCCACCGATCATGCCCAGCGCAATCAGCGTGGATTCGTTAAGCGCCATACCCATCAGGCCACAGCCCAGCCCGAGCAGAATAATGCCGATGTTTTCCAGGGAGTGGTAAGCCAGCAGACGGTTGATGTTATGTTCCATCAGCGCGTACAGGCCGCCAATAAACGCAGTAATCATCCCCAGAACGACCACCAGAACGCCCCACCACAACGGCATTGCGTTGCTGATAAGGGAGAAACTCATGATGCCGTACAGGCCAATTTTCAGTACTACTGCGGAGAACAGCGCGGCTGCCGGAGCAGAGGCGTTGGCATGTGCCTGAGGCACCCAACCGTGCAGCGGAATAATGCCTGCAAGCAAACCGAAACCAATCAGGCCCAACAGCCAGACAACAGAGCTAATCGGCGCGCCGTTGGTAAGCATGTGCAATTCGGCATAACTCAGCGTGCCGTACTGGCTCCACAATAACCAACATGCAACAGCCAGCAGCACGGTGCCGAGGCGGCCGAGGGCAAACCATAACTGCCCGGACTTCTGGCAGCCTGTCAGGAAGTAACCGCTTAACGCGACGATTTCCGCCAGCACAACCAGCATGCCGAGGTTATCTGCAACCAGTGCCGCAACCGCTGCCGCCATCACCAGATTCACCAACAAGCCATTGGCTTTTACGGCGTGATGACGATGCCAGTCGATATTAAACAGAGAGATAAACAGACCTGGCAGGCCGAGCGTCACCAGCCAAATACCGTTAAACGCATTGAGCTGAAGATGCAGGTGCCAGATTTGCGCCATCCCGCTAAAGCCAGTTAATGCCTGGTAGCCGGTCATCAACACCAGTACTGAACTGATTGCGCCGCCAAGTCCGGCAATAAAACCACTCAGTGGTTTGTTAAATGCCGTGATACCTGCCAGCACTGCGCTCAGCAGAAAACCCATCATCGCCCAATGAATCAGGATAAAAGCACTCATTTTTTCACCTCAGGCTGGGTAAACAGGGTGAGATCGCCAAGCGTGGTGCTCAGGGTCAATTCACGTTTACGTTTGCTGGATTTAGCAATGTCGTTGTTATCAACCACACGCAGCGCTTTCGTTGGGCAGGTGCGTACACACGCTGGGCCATCTTCATCGAAGCTGCACAGATCGCACTTCACGGCAATCGCACGAACGCCTGGCACCCAGTCGATCAGCGTGCTGACGCGCGCAGGTGCCGGTGGCGCTGGGGGCGCTTTCGGGCTGTTGGCATTAGCAGGGATATGAATCGGGCGGCTGCCGGAGAATTCAATAGAACCAAATGGGCAGGCGATGGCGCACAGTTTGCAGCTTACGCACAGACTCTCATTGAGTTGTACGGCCCCATCGATGCGGGTAATGGCATTGGCTGGGCAAACACTCGCGCAAGGCGCATCTTCGCAGTGGTGACACATTTGCGGCGCGGAATCATTAGCATCACGCATAACTTTCAGGCGCGGCATGGATTGCAAACCATGCAGGCGGTGCGTTTCAGAACAGGCCGCCTCACAGGTATGGCAACCCATACAAAGTTTGGAGTCGGCGATAATAAAGCGATTCACCTAAGTATCCTTAAAGCACATCATCATTTTTGACGAAACTGTGCCGAAGGCTGCCGTTTCGACAGTTTTCGACACCCAACATGGCTATCAGGCCTGGGCGCTTTGTTGCAACTGCCCCATTGATACCGGGGTATCGGTGTGCACTGCGCTGTACAGGCTTTCGTAAACCGGGTGAATTTTTTCGAGATAATGCTCGAGCACTTTTTCACGGCTACGGTTGCTGATGCTGTTGTCTACACGGCCTTCGTCATCAAGGATTGCTTTTGCAATCAACACTCTGTCTTCACCGTTACGTTTCTCAACGTAGTACTCGATGGTGTGGCTGTTGAAGCCTTCTGCCAGCGTTACGTGGATGACGAAATGGTCGAATAAGAAGAAGCGCAGAGAATCATCAGGATTGCATCCTACGGCGTGATGCAGTTTCGCTTTAGAAAGGGTAATGCCCTGAATCAGGCTATTGCAGTAGTGTTGCCACTGCGCGAGCAAGCGCTGATGCTTGTCGGCAATGTATTCGGCTTTTTCGCTCAGTTCCCAAATGTTCATTATTAAATCACTCTGTTTCTGCTGTTGCGAGTACAGAGCACGTTTCATGCCAAAGTTGTATTTAATTGAAATTATTGAGTTTTGTAATGATAAGCAATAAATAGCCACAGTAATGACATGTCATTTCGTCATCTTTGACATTGGCAGCGTCACCGACCCCAAAAAACTAACTGGCATCATCCTTGCATTACCTCCCCCAGATATCCCCGGAGGCACTATGCACGAAATCACCCTCTGCCAACGCGCACTGGAACTCATCGAAACTCAAGCCCGCCAACACGGTGCGACCCGCGTGACCGCTGTCTGGCTCGAAGTGGGCGCTTTCTCCTGCGTTGAGCAAAGCGCGCTGGAGTTTTGTTTCGAATTAGTGTGCCGCGACACACTGGCCGAAGGCTGCCAGCTTCATATTCATCAACAAGAAGCGGAATGCTGGTGTTACGACTGCCAGCAACACATCACCTTATTAACTCAGCTGGTGCGGCGTTGCCCGCTGTGTGAAGGCAGCAATTTACGCATCGTGGCAGATGATGGCGTGCAGATTAAGCGTCTGGAAGTAGAGGAGACGAATCATGTGTAGTACTTGTGGTTGCGCTGAAGGCAACGTGTATATAGAAGGCGACGAACGTAACCCGCATTCCGGTTTTCGGAGCGCCCCTTTCGCGCCAGCCGCGCGAGCAACAATGCAAATCACCGGGGTGAAATTTGCCCCAACCGCCGATGAACAAGGCGATCTGCATTATGGGCACGGTGCCGCAGGCACGCATGCGCCGGGTATGACCCAGCGCCGTATGCTGGAAATCGAACTCAATGTGCTGGATAAAAATAACCAACTTGCAGCTTATAACCGTGAACAGTTCGCCAGACAGCAACAACTGGTGCTGAACCTGGTTTCAAGCCCGGGCTCGGGTAAAACGACGCTGCTGACTGAAACTTTAAAACGCCTTCACGGGCGCGTGCCTTGTGCCGTGATTGAAGGCGATCAGCAAACCGTGAATGATGCCGAACGCATTCGCGCTACCGGCACGCCTGCGATTCAGGTGAATACCGGTAAAGGTTGCCACCTTGACGCACAGATGATCCGCGATGCAATGCAGCGCTTGCCGCTGGAACGCAACGGTGTTCTGTTTATCGAAAACGTCGGCAACCTGGTTTGCCCGGCGAGCTTTGACCTGGGCGAACGTCATAAAGTAGCGGTGCTTTCCGTGACGGAAGGCGAAGACAAACCGCTGAAATACCCGCATATGTTTGCCGCTTCTTCATTAATGCTGCTCAACAAAATCGACTTGCTGCCGTATTTGCAGTTCGACGTAGATAAATGCCTCGATTACGCCCGTCAGGTGAATCCAGATATTGAAATCTTGCTGGTTTCTGCAACCAGTGGCGAGGGTATGGATGAGTGGCTGAACTGGCTGGAGATGCAACGATGTGCATAGGCATTCCCGGTCAGATAGTCGAGAAACTGGCAGATGGTAGCGCCAAAGTGGACGTTTGCGGCATCAAGCGTGATGTAAACCTGATGCTGGTAGAAGATGCGCAAATCGGGCAATGGGTGCTGGTTCACGTTGGTTTTGCCATGAGCATTATTGATGAAGCCGAAGCGCGCGACACCTTAGACGCGCTGCAAAACATGTTTGAAGTGGAACCCGATGTCGGCGGCTTGCTGTTTGGGGAAGAGCGCGGATGATGCATTTTGTCGATGAATACCGTGCGCCAGAAAAAGTCATGCAGCTTATTGATGTGCTGCGTGAACGCGCGCCGAAACTGACTTATACCGCGGAACGCCCGCTGCGCATTATGGAAGTTTGTGGCGGCCACACCCATGCGATTTTCAAATTCGGGCTCGATCAACTTTTGCCGGAAAACATTGAGTTTATACACGGCCCAGGTTGCCCGGTGTGCGTGTTACCGATGGGCCGCATCGACGCCTGTATTGAAATCGCCAGCCATCCTGAGGTTATCTTTTGCACCTTTGGTGACTCCATGCGTGTGCCGGGCAAAAATGGCTCGCTGATGCAGGCCAAAGCGCGGGGCGCGGATGTGCGAGTGGTGTACTCACCGATGGACGCACTGGCGTTGGCTCGCCAGAATCCGGATCGCAAAGTGGTATTTTTCGGCCTCGGTTTCGAAACGACAATGCCGACTACGGCAATCATGCTGCAACAGGCGAAAGCGCAGAGCATCAATAATTTTTACTTTTTCTGCCAGCACATAACGCTTATCCCAACGCTGCGCAGTTTGCTTGAACAGCCGGATAACGGCATTGATGCTTTCCTGGCGCCAGGTCACGTCAGCATGGTGATTGGTACAGCGGCCTATAATTTTATCGCGACCCAACATCAGCGCCCGCTGGTGGTAGCAGGCTTTGAACCGCTGGATTTATTGCAGGGCGTGGTGATGCTGGTGGAGCAAAAAATTCATCAATACAGTCTTGTGGAAAACCAGTACAAACGCGTGGTGCCGGACGCAGGCAATAACCTTGCGCAGCAGGCCATTGCAGACGTCTTTACCGTGCGTGGTGATGCCGAATGGCGCGGGCTAGGCACCATTAGCGATTCTGGCGTGCAGCTTACCGATGACTATCGCCAGTTTGATGCCGAAGAACATTTCAAACCGGCACCGCAGCAGGTGTACGACGACCCGCTGGCCCGCTGCGGCGATGTGCTCACCGGGCGGTGTAAACCGCATCAGTGCCCGATGTTTGGTAAAGCCTGTAATCCGCAAAATGCCTTTGGTGCATTAATGGTGTCTTCCGAAGGAGCTTGCGCCGCCTGGTATCAATACCGCGGCCAGGAATGTGAAGCATAAAATGGGTGGATGTCGTTGGTTAGGAAAGAAAACGTTCGAATTTGCTTTCGTAGGCCGGGTACGCGCAGTGCACCCGACACAGGTGAAATAACATGAAAACGATAGAACTCGCTCACGGTAGTGGCGGCCAGGCGATGCAGAAATTGGTCGCCGACTTATTCGTGCAAGCATTTGATAACCCGTGGTTGGCTGAGCAAGAAGACCAGGCGCGACTCCCGCTGGCTGAACTCACCGCCCACGGTGACCGCTTAGCCTTTTCAACAGATAGCTACGTTATCGACCCGCTATTTTTCCCGGGTGGCGATATTGGCAAGTTAGCCATTTGCGGAACCGCGAACGATGTTGCCGTAAGCGGCGCGACACCGCGTTGGTTATCGTGCGGATTTATCCTTGAAGAAGGCTTGCCGCTTGAAACGTTAGAACGTGTTGTCACCAGCATGGCGGCTACCGCAAAAGCAGCCGGGATAGCCGTGGTGACAGGTGATACCAAAGTCGTGCAGCGAGGGGCCGCGGACAAACTGTTTATCAACACGGCGGGTATAGGCACGATCCCTGCGGGCCTGAACTGGGGCGCACAACAGATTGGCGCAGGTGATGTATTAATCGTCAGCGGAACGCTGGGTGACCATGGGGCGACTATCCTTAATCTGCGAGAATCGCTGGGTCTGGAAGGCGCGCTGCTCAGTGACTGTGCGGTGTTGGCCCCATTAATTGCCCCTTTGCTCACTATTCCTGGCGTAAAAGCGCTGCGTGACGCAACGCGTGGCGGCGTGAATGCGGTGCTGCATGAGTTCGCTGCATCGTGCGGTTGCGGTATGGAAGTGATAGAAAGCCAGTTGCCGTTGAATCCAGCGGTGCGTGGCGTGTGTGAATTGCTGGGCCTTGATGCGCTTAATTTTGCTAACGAAGGTAAATTGGTTCTCGCTGTAGAACGTGATGCTGCCGATGCGGTGCTTGCCGCGTTGCAG
>DASXXQ010000075.1:0-11908 GCA_036502985.1 Buttiauxella sp. | reverse complement strand
AATACGCGTCCGGGTCGACGGGCAGCTTACGTTCAACAGCCTTCACCAGCGCATTGACGCCGCAAAACTGGGCCTTGGGCTGGCGATGGTCCCGGAAGACAGCGTGGCTGAGGATATTGCCCACGGCAGCCTGGTGCGGATGCTCACCGAATGGTGCGAGCCTTTCCCCGGCTATTACCTTTATTACCCAAGCCGTAAGCAGCATACGACCGCATTTTCTTTATTTGTGGATGCGCTGCGGTTTAATGGTCCGGCGCTTCCTAACGTGCAAAAAGGATAATTTCACGGCGGATAAACGAAGCGCTATCCGCCAGCGATTTATTTAGTCCGGCAAAGCCAGCCGGTTAACGCAGGATCCGCCCGCGAGCTAAACGCGGGGCGCGAAGATCGAAGGCCATAAACCCGTTAAATCAAACAGCACTCCGGGGGGCGGCCCATAGCCGGAAACAACATCGAAGCAGTCGGGGCCGATTTATGGGAAACGCTAGATCAGAGTTGGCGTACCCATTCAAATGTAGAGCGGTGAGCCTCAACGGATCCTCTATCTGAGCCACCCTTACTATTTAATCATTAACCTTTAGCCATTGAAGGCGAAGTACATCTCAGCCTTCCAGAACTGGTTAAGGAATGCAGCCGCACATGCAAAGCAAAATGCGCTCCAGCGCAATCATTTGAGTAACAGGACGCCAATCCTGACACCTGATTTTCAGGTGCGGGTACATCATATTTCGCCCGCCAAAGCAGCACAATTGCCCCTTCTGAAATCAGGAAAACGCCTCGCAAAATATTTCTGTTATGTGCAAAAGTTGCAGAATCACCGCACCATCCTTCAAACCCTATTTTGGGATGAGTTTTTAATTGATTGATATTTAAAGATTTATGAAGCAGTGCGAAAAATAGGGTATGAAGAAGAAAAATGAGCCTTAACCACTGTTAATCAAAAGGTTATCGGCGTATCTTTCCTGTTCACTGCCGAACAGGCAGCTTAGAAATTAGTGGGCGGCGAGCCGAACTATCACGCTATGTTCACTGCCGAACAGGCAGCTTAGAAATGCTTAAGAACTCTTCTTTACGCATTTTGCAGGTTCACTGCCGAACAGGCAGCTTAGAAATTCATCCATTCCTGCGTATTTGACATCAACATGTTCACTGCCGAACAGGCAGCTTAGAAAAGGCTATCGATTCAGTACGCAGATATCTGGAGGTTCACTGCCGAACAGGCAGCTTAGAAAAGAACGTGACGGTAGTAGAGGATGACCAGCGCGTTCACTGCCGAACAGGCAGCTTAGAAAAGCTACGACATGTTCCAGTACGAGAATAACGTGTTCACTGCCGAACAGGCAGCTTAGAAACTGCGGGACGTCTTTTAACAGCTCGATGGCGCGTTCACTGCCGAACAGGCAGCTTAGAAACGTCAAGGGCGAGTAGCGCGGTCTGGCTCATGTGTTCACTGCCGAACAGGCAGCTTAGAAAGTTAAAGGAGATAGCTGATGGATTTAATCGTCGTTCACTGCCGAACAGGCAGCTTAGAAAGCAACTACATCGACGGTATGAAAACTGGCTGGGTTCACTGCCGAACAGGCAGCTTAGAAAAGAGATTTATAATCGATGCTGTCGGCAGGGAGGTTCACTGCCGAACAGGCAGCTTAGAAAGCCCGTTCAGTACGATAGTGGCGGTATCTGCGGTTCACTGCCGAACAGGCAGCTTAGAAAAGAAACTGAATGCGGTTCTGGAAGGCGTTCGGGTTCACTGCCGAACAGGCAGCTTAGAAACTTAGCTCGGTTGGTTAGAGCACTCGATTCAACTTCACTGCCGTTCAGGCAGCTCACGTTTTGCCCGCTGACCTGCTTGCTTGTCGGACAGACATCTAAATATGTGTATGTGCTCACAAATAAAAATTAATCAGACAACAAAAAGGGTGACCGAGGGGATACTTGTTTCAATCAGTAAATTTTGCAGGACGCAAATATCATGCTTATGCCCTCCGATTTAAAAACCATCCTTCATTCCAAACGAGCAAATATCTATTACCTGCAATACTGCCGCGTGCTGGTGAATGGGGGGCGGGTGGAATATGTCACTGATGAAGGCAAAGAGTCGCTGTACTGGAATATCCCGATAGCGAATACCACGGTTGTTATGCTGGGCACCGGTACGTCAGTGACTCAGGCGGCGATGCGTGAATTTGCTCGCGCCGGGGTGCTGGTCGGTTTTTGCGGCGGCGGGGGCACGCCTTTATATGCCGGGAATGAAGTGGATATTGATGTTTCATGGCTCACGCCGCAGAGTGAATATCGTCCTACCGAATATCTACAGAACTGGGTGTCATTTTGGTTCGATGATGGAAAAAGACTCGCCGCAGCGAAGCACTTTCAGCTTATCCGCATTGAACAAATAGAGCGTCACTGGCTCAACTCCCGTATGCAGCGCGAAAATCGCTTCCAGCTCACCTCCACCCAGCTCGTCGAGAAACTTTCCCGCTTTCGTGAAGGCATTGCCGCTGCTGCCTCGCAAAATGAGCTGATGCTTCAGGAAGCTCAACTAACTAAAACGCTCTATAAATTAGCCGGCCAGGCGGTGCAATACGGCGATTTCACCCGAGCTAAGCGCGGCGGCGGGGCGGATACCGCCAATCGTTTTCTCGATCATGGTAACTATCTGGCCTATGGCCTGGCCGCCGTGGCGACGTGGGTCACGGGGATTCCGCAGGGCCTGGCCTTGCTGCATGGCAAAACGCGTCGCGGCGGGTTGGTCTTTGATCTCGCCGATCTCATTAAAGACGCGCTGATTTTGCCGCAGGCCTTTATTGCCGCAATGGAGGGCGAGGACGAACAGGCTTTTCGCCAGCGCTGTATTACCGGCTTTCAACGCTCTGAGGCGCTGGATTTGTTAATCACCTCGCTGCAAGAAACTTCTGCAAAATTTGGGGTGCAGCAGGCATGAATATTCTGCTTATCTCGCAGTGCAGCAAAAAAGCCAGGGAGCAAAGCTGCCAGATTCTGGATCAGTTTGCCGAGCGAACTGGCGACGCGGGCTGGCAAACGGCTATCACTCTGGAAGGCCTTGAAACGCTCCGCCGCCTGCTGCGTAAAACGGCTCGTCGCAATATGGCGGTGGCCTGCCACTGGATTAAAAAGAGCGGGCAAACGGATTTGTTATGGATAGTTGGCAATGTCCGGCGATTCAGCGCTACCGGCGCGGTGCCGACCAACCGGACTTCACGCGATATTTTACGCAGCCAGCATGAATCGCAGTGGCGCAGCGCGGAAAGTATCGCTTTGCTGGCCGCCATCGCCGGGCTTTTCCACGATTTTGGCAAAGCCGGATCGCTGTTTCAGGCCGGGCTGCGCGGCAAAAGCACAAAGCGTTTTCAGCCCTTTCGCCATGAATGGATCTCGGTTCGCCTGTTTCAGGCCTTTGTCGGGGAGCAAAGCGATAAGCAATGGCTGTCGCTACTGGGCGAAGTGAGCGCCAAAGACGAAGCGCCGCTGTTGAGCCGCCTGCGTAAAGATAATGAAGACAGCCACGACAGTCCTTTTACTGATTTGCCGCCGCTGGCGCAGGCAGTTGCGTGGCTGATTTTATCGCACCACCGTTTGCCGCAGTATCTCGGTGATAATGCGACGCCAGCCCTGCGGCCCGATGGAAACTGGCTTACCGGCCAGCTTAACGCTGACTGGAACGCGCAGAATCACGTGAAGCAGGACTGGGACGAGAAGGATTTTCAAAAGGTCTGGCGTTTTGAGGCGGGCACGCCGCTGCGCAGCCGCAGCTGGCAGGAGAAAGCCCGGCAGCTGGCAAAGCGCGCCGCTCATGCCGTGTCGCTCCATGAGTTTGGTTCTTTGACGCAAAGCTTCACGGTGCATCTTGCTCGTTTGTCTTTGATGCTGGCGGATCATTATTACTCCTCGCTGCCGCCCGTTTTGGCCTGGCAGGATGCAGATTTTCAGGCTTGGGCGAACACCGATCGCCAGACCGGCAAACTTAAGCAGAAGCTGGATGAGCATAACGCAGGTGTAGCGCATCACGCTTTGTTGTCCGGTCGCTCGCTACCTGCCTTACGCCGCCATTTACCGGCTATCACCCGGCATAAGGGGTTCAGAGAGCGGGCGAAGGATGAACGCTACCGCTGGCAGAATCGCGCCTGGGATGTGGCAGAAAGTCTGCGCGGCGCTTCCCGAAAACAGGGCTTTTTTGGCATCAATATGGCATCAACCGGCTGCGGCAAAACCTTTGCCAATGCGCGCATTATGTACGCTTTGTCGCAGGAGGAAGAGGGCTGCCGGTTTAGCGTGGCGCTTGGTTTACGCACGCTGACCTTGCAAACCGGCGAAGCGCTGCGCAGCCGTCTGGGGCTGGGTGAGGACGATCTGGCGGTACTGGTCGGTTCCTCAGCCGTTAAAGAACTGTCTAAAAGCCCGGAGTCCGACCTCAGCAGTGCCTCAGCGGAAGCCCTTTTTGAGCAGCATCAGTACGTACATTACGATGGTGTGGTCAGCCAGGGACCGCTTCGCCAGATGTTTGACCGCGACAGCAAGCTCAGCAGGCTGGTCAACGCCCCGGTGCTGGTTGCCACCCTCGATCATTTAATGCCCGCCACCGAAGGCGTGCGCGGCGGCAAGCAGATTGCGCCTATGCTGCGCCTGCTGACCAGCGATCTGGTGCTGGACGAGCCGGATGATTTCGACCTTGCCGATCAGCACGCGCTGTGCCGCCTGGTGAACTGGGCGGGGATGCTCGGCGGACGCATACTCCTCTCATCCGCCACGCTGCCGCCCGCGCTGGTTCAGGCTTTGTTCTCCGCCTACTGCACGGGGCGCAATGCTTACCAGCAGGCCTGCGGAGAACCGGGGCAGCCGCTGGACGTTTGCTGCGCCTGGTTTGATGAGGATGAATCGTGCAGCCAGTCGTTCGCCGCTCCCGGCGATTTTTATCGTGCCCACTGCGAGTTTGCCCAGCGGCGCGCAAAACGGCTGCCGCTAAAGCCCGTTCTGCGCCAGGCGGAGCTGGTAAAAGTTGAGCCGGCATCAACCCGTGCCGATGCTGTGATTAAGGCAGTGGCCGAAGTCCTCCATGAGGAAATGCTCAGGCTGCATCCGGCCCACCATCAACAGCATGACAGCGGCAAAACCGTTTCGCTTGGGCTGGTGAGAATGGCCAATATCAACCCGCTGGTGGCTACGGCTCAGGCGCTGATGCAAATCCCTTCTCCGGCGGGCTACTGCCTTCACTACTGTGTTTATCACAGCCAGCATCCTCTGGCGGTGCGTTCACATATCGAAAAGCGGCTTGATGCGGCCTTCACCCGGCACGATGAACGGATGCTGTGGCAGCAGCCTGAAATTGCTGAGGCGATAAAAAGTCATCCCGCTCAGCATCATTTATTTGTGGTGCTGGCGACCTCCGTAATCGAGGTTGGCCGCGACTGGGATGCGGACTGGGGAATTATTGAGCCCAGCTCCATGCGTTCGCTCATTCAGTTCGCCGGGCGTATTCAGCGCCATCGCCAGCAGGTGCCGCCGCAGGCCAACATGCTGATCCTTAATTCGAATGTTCGGGGGATGCAGCGAAAAGCTCCCGCCTACAGCAGGCCAGGCTTTGAAACCTCGCGCTTCCCGCTGTGCAGCCACGATCTGAGCGAACTGCTGGCCGTGGAGCAGTACCGCTTTATTAATGCCGTGCCGCGCATTCTGGACGTGAAGGACAAGTTTACCTCCGGCGTGCCGTTTAAAAACCTGGCTGCGCTGGAGCACGTGCGTTTACGCGAAGAGCTGCTGGGCCGGGAAGATAAGTACCCGGTGGCGGCGCACTGGTGGCGGCTGCCGGTGAACTGGAGCGGCGAGCTGCAAAGGCGCACGCCGTTTCGCCTGTCGCAGGCGGAAAGCCAGTTTTTCATTCGCATGGAGGATGAGTTCGACGAGCCAAAATTTATGTTCCGCGATGAAGGCCCGGCGGAGTGGAAGGAATCGGATCTGTTTTCAGAACCTGTTCCGCTCGAAATGGCATCCGGCGTTAAGGCGTGGCTAAACACGGATTACGCTCAGGTGCTGCTGGCGCTGGCGGAAGCGCAGGACAAAGAGCTGGGCCTGATTAGCGAGCGGTTTGGGGAAATCAATTTAAGAAAAGATGAGGAAGGCGAAGGTTGGCTTTGGCATCCGGCGCTGGGGGTGTTTCGCGCCCTCGACTGAGGGCGCGAGCTGCCTGTACGGCAGTGGGGTAAAGCGTAGGTGCTTTATATATTTCTAAGCTGCCAGTGCGGCAGTGCAAGAAGTGTAAGCAATAGATAGGGGGTTAGTAAACTGGAAAGCATAGAAGCTTTATATAGTTAGCATAGCGACTTGATATAGGATGTTGACTGGTTGGGGTTTCGATTTTAAACTTCGCTCATACAATAACCCTTCAACTAAAGCGGTTAAGCGATGAAACCAAAACAGATGCTCTGTGTGCTGTGCTTGTTAACAAGTGCGACGTTATGGGTTAAGCCGATTGCAATCCAGAACAACTTCTATGGACAAGCGCCGGGAATGCAGATTTCTGGCTCAATTTTCACAATTAATCTCGGCATGTAAACGATAACAGGGAGTACAAATGTCACAAAAAGGATTGACGAATTTTATCGTCGAATATATTGCGGGGCGAAGGCAGGCGAAGCTTGACGCCATCGATAAAGACAGGGTTAAGCGCCTGGCTGCGGCGGCGGAAAGTGAACGCACTCGGCTGGAGGGTGAGCTTTTACAGCAGCGCAGGGAGCTGGAATTACGCTATCAAACTCGGGCCTGGCTAAGCGATGCGGCCAGCCGCGCCGGGCAAATTAGCCTGGTAACCCACGCGGCGAAGTTCACGCACGGTGATTCAAAGAGCAGCAGTATTTTTACCCGGACCACGGAAAAAGACGGCTATCTTGCCACCTCTACGCTGAGTAAAGCAGCGGCGGATGCCGTGGGCAATGCGGCCGCGCTGGACGTCGCGAAGCTGCTGCAAACGGAGGTCGGAGGTGATTCGCTGCTCGCCTGTTTGCAGCGGGGGGACAGTTCGCCGCTGGCGGAACTGGCTGAAAACGATGCGCAGCTGGCGCTGTGGGTGGAAGGATTTTCTCAGGCTTTAACCACCAAAGAACCCGCTTCCCACAAGCTCGCCAAACAACTCTATTTCCCGGTGGGCGAGGATTATCATCTCATCAGCCCGCTATTTTCCTCCTCGCTTGCCCAGGCGCTGCATCAGCGTCTGGTCGCGATTCGTTTTGGTGAACAAGCGAAGGAAATCTGGAAAGCCCGTCGCGAAAAACGCTGGCACGATCGGCCGCTGGTCCTTTTCCCCAATACGGCCGTCATGAACTTTGGCGGTACGAAACCGCAGAATATTTCGGCGCTTAACAGCGGGCGCGGCGGGCGAATCTGGCTTTTATCCGCCGCTGCTCCGCACTGGGAAACTCAGGTCAATCCGCCGCTGGGAATGAAAACGCTGTTCGGCCAGGGGCCGTTTGAGCGCAGCACCCGGCCCGTTCGTCGCAGGCTTACCGATCTGCTGATCAAAACGGGCAATTATAAAAACCAGCAGATTCGCCGCGCCCATGACCGCTATATTGACGAAATTATCGATATCTTGTTCAGCATCGCCGCCAATATTCAGCGCCTGGACTGGCAGGGCTGGACGCAGGATGAAAAATGTACGCTGAAGCCTCACCAGCAGCTCTGGCTCGATCCCTGGCGTGCAAAAACAGATGAAGTCTTTTTCCACGAGCGTGATAAAGACGACTGGCAGGATTTAGTCGCGGAAGATTTTGCCCTGTGGCTGAACGCGCATCTGCGCCGGGCCGAGCTGAGCGTGGGAAAAACGGAAAAAACGGAATGGCAAACGAAGCCGCTGTTTAGCCGTCGGCTGCGCGAAATGGAGCAGGCCATCAGGAGATATCGCCATGACTAACGTGATTATTTTGCCGTGGCTGGAGGTTGAAAATGCCAACGCCGTGGCGGGGCTGACCTGGGGCTTTCCGGCGATCACCCATTTTCTGGGCTACACGCACGCGCTGTCCCGCAAACTTCAAATCAGCCACGGACTAACGCTGGAAGGCTGCGGCGTGGTTTGCCATCGTCACCAGGTGCATGCTTATTCCTCCGGGCGCGACTATCAGTTTGCGCTTACGCGTAACCCATTGACTCGTGAAGGGAAAACGGCTTCATTCAATGAGGAAGGGCGCATGCACCTCACCGTTTCACTGGTGCTGGAATGCCACGGCGAGATCCCGAACGGCGACGTTGGCCTGCGGGCGCTGGCAGCTCACCTGCAAACGCTTTGCCAGACGCAAAAGCTGGCGGGGGGCACGATTACCGGGCTGCGCAAGGTTCAGATTTGCAGCCAAAACAATCTTAAATCGATGCTCTACGGGCTGATGCCGGGCTTTGTGTTACGCGACCGTTCGTCCTGGCTGGCAGAGCACCATCAGGCCCTCCGGCAGACCAACCCCGATGCGGAAATGATCGACGCCTGGCTTGATTTCGCCGCGTTAAAAATGGCGGCTGAGAGTGAAGAACAGCCGGAGGGGGCTGCCACCTGGCACTATCAGGCGAAACCCTTCCCCGGCTACCTGGTGCCGCTGATGACCGGCTGGCAGCGTATTTCCGCGCTTTATGAGCCCGGCAGCGTCGCCAATGCCCGCGACAGCGAGACGCCGTTCTGCTTTGCCGAAGCGGTGTATGGCGTAGGGGAATGGGCTGGCGTGCTGCGCATTAAAGATGCGGACGAGCTGTTCTGGCGCTATCGCACGACCGAAACCGGTTATTACTGCTGCGGGCAGGCACAGCCTGACGACGAGCAGGAAGAAGAATCTAACTATTACGATACATTTTAAGGGACGAAAAAATGGCTAAATCATCCGCGATCAAAACCGCTTCAGTGCTGGCATTCGAACGTAAACTGGCAAACTCTGACGCAATGCTCTCCGCCGGAAACTGGCTGGGCGAAAGCTGGCAGCCAATCCGCATTCAGGAAAAAGCGGTGCGTGGCACAATTTCAAACCGCCTGAAGAATGCGCTGGTCAGCGATCCGGCAAAGCTTGATGCAGAAATTCAGAAAGCAAACCTGCAACGGGTGGATGTCGCTGCGCTGCCTGCGGATGCCGACACGCTAAAGATGAGTTTTTCTCTGCGCGTGCTTGGCAATCTCGCCACTCCTTCGGTGTGCAACGACAGGCAGTATCAGGATGCGTTGCAGCAGGTTATTGAAGGCTATATCGCCGATCATGGCTTCGACGAGCTGGCCCTGCGCTATGCCGCCAACCTCGCCAACGGGCGCTTTTTATGGCGCAACCGGGTAGGGGCCGAGCATATCCGCGTCGTCGTGAAGGGCAGTAAAACCTGGGAGTTTAACGCCCATGATTATTCCCTGCGTGATTTTGACCAGCGTGACGGCAACGTTCAGGAACTGGCTAAAGAAGTCGCCAGCGGGCTGAAAGGGGACTCTTTTGTTCTGCTCAACGTGGAGGCGTTCGTTCGCCTGGGCCAGGGCCAGGAAGTGTTCCCCTCTCAGGAACTGGTGCTGGACAGCAACAGTTCCAAAAGCAAGGTGCTTTACCAGGTGAGCGACGTTGCGGCGCTGCATTCCCAAAAAGTGGGCAATGCGCTGCGCACCATCGATACCTGGCATCCCCAGGTAGAGTCGCTGGGCGCCATTGCGGTGGAACCTTACGGTTCGGTCACCAGCCGCGGCATTGCCTGCCGCCAGCCGAAAGAAAAAATGGATTTTTACACCCTGCTGGATAACTGGGTGACCAAAGGAGATAAACCCGCCGTTGAGCAGCAGCATTACGTGATGGCCGTGCTGATCCGCGGCGGCGTATTTGGTGAGAAATCTGAATAAGGCGGCGAGTATGGATCACTTTATTGAAATAAGGGTGCTGCCGGATCCCGAGTTTAAAGAGGAAATGCTGATGTCGGCGCTGTTTGCCAAATTGCATCGTGCTCTGGGCGCTCGGGGTAAAGGTGATATCGGCGTGAGCTTTCCGGAACACAGCGTCAAACCTGGCAGCGTTATACGGCTGCATGGTCAGCAGTCAGCCCTTAAAGAGCTGGAAGCGGGCCGCTGGCGCGCCGGACTGAACGATTACTGCGCGGCGACTGCGGTACAGTCGGTGCCTGAAATCAAAGGCTGGCGAACGGTGGCGCGAGTCCAGGTCAAAAGCAGCGCCGCTCGCCTGCTGCGCCGCTCGGTTCGTAAAGGGTGGATAACGGAAGAAGAAGCCGAGCTTCGGTTGGGGAGCGTCAAAGAAGATCGCTGTTCGCTGCCGTTTATTCAGATGAGAAGCCTCTCCAGCAAAGAGAACTTCCGCCTGTTTATCCAGCACGGCGAGCTGAAACAGGACGCATCAGGTGGGCTGTTCAGCACCTATGGCCTGAGCGCCGAAGCGACCATTCCCTGGTTCTGATAAATCAGCCGGGCAGTACGTACCATGCCCGGCTTTATTATCGTCAGTCCAGCAAAAATCTCATCATTTCATTCCCGTCTTTCGAGACGTAGAAACGAACCATTTTTCCGTTGAACTCCTGCGCCCGAGCAGCGGGAATGCTGATTGCGGTAAACCCATTTTTATAGCCGCTGCGGAATGGCCGTATTTTGACACGCTCGGCGCAAGGAATAACCCGCCTGGGCAGCCAGCGGCAATTTTGTCCCCTCTGAAGAACCCTAATTTTTGATGCTTGATTAACTTATTGATTTTATTGGCAGTTAATTTGCAGGTTTTGAAAAGGGTTTTTAAGCGTTGAGACTGCTTTTATCTTATTGCATCAATAAGTTATGCATGTAAGACTTCTGTTCACTGCCGTACAGGCAGCTTAGAAATGTCAGACGACGCTCTCGGTAAATACAACTACGTTCACTGCCGTACAGGCAGCTTAGAAAATCCAGACGCAGAGATTTACACGCCAACGGGAGTTCACTGCCGTACAGGCAGCTTAGAAAGTTGCGATCAGGCTCCAGTCATCCGAAACCAGGTTCACTGCCGTACAGGCAGCTTAGAAAATCAGGGACAGCAGCTTCGGTGAAGAACGCATGTTCACTGCCGTACAGGCAGCTTAGAAAATACTTAGGTGGCCCGTTCTGCACACGCACTATGTTCACTGCCGTACAGGCAGCTTAGAAACAGAACTGACAGTGTTTGAGCAGCTCGGCTTCGTTCACTGCCGTACAGGCAGCTTAGAAATTTGCCAACTCGCGTGGAGTGGTGAGGGCGATGTTCACTGCCGTACAGGCAGCTTAGAAAGCGCTGGGCCAGTCGCATCACGCTGGAGATTAGTTCACTGCCGTACAGGCAGCTTAGAAAATTAACAGAACTGATTCGGCCGCCGGTCACTTGTTCACTGCCGTACAGGCAGCTTAGAAAAGATACAAATCAAGGCCAATGCCGCTTTTGAGGTTCACTGCCGTACAGGCAGCTTAGAAACGGTAGATATGAGCGAATCAAGACGATGGAGAGTTCACTGCCGTACAGGCAGCTTAGAAATCGAAGGCGGCGTATATCGCAGAGCTAAAGAAGTTCACTGCCGTACAGGCAGCTTAGAAAGCTGGCTGATATTCAGGACACGCGCTCAATCAGTTCACTGCCGTACAGGCAGCTTAGAAAGCAATCCGGAGATGGAGCACACGCTGGACACCGTTCACTGCCGTACAGGCAGCTTAGAAATTCTTTCAGGTGCTCCTCTGCAAGGTGAAATTGTTCACTGCCGTACAGGCAGCTTAGAAAGTATCGTCATAATCAAGCGCGTCACCGTCTGCGTTCACTGCCGTACAGGCAGCTTAGAAATGAGGTTTACGTATGCTTCGACGTCTTACTGGCGTTCACTATCGCTCGCGGAGCTCAAAAACATATTCGCTTTGCCTGAATCAATAAATATTAATCATGACCTTTCAGGCTGC
>DASXXQ010000074.1:0-8436 GCA_036502985.1 Buttiauxella sp. | reverse complement strand
AGCCCAGTGCCAATCGGCACAGTACCTATTTACCAGGCGCTTGAGAAAGTAAACGGTATTGCTGAAGACCTGACATGGGAAATGTTCCGCGACACGCTGCTGGAACAAGCCGAGCAAGGCGTGGACTACTTCACCATTCACGCGGGCGTGCTGTTGCGTTACGTGCCAATGACGGCCAAACGCCTCACCGGCATTGTCTCGCGTGGTGGTTCGATTATGGCAAAGTGGTGTCTGTCGCATCATCAAGAAAACTTCCTGTACGAGCACTTCCGAGAGATCTGCGAAATCTGTGCCGCCTATGACGTTTCGCTGTCTCTGGGTGACGGCCTGCGCCCAGGCTCCATTCAGGATGCTAACGATGAAGCACAGTTTTCGGAGCTGCATACGCTGGGTGAACTGACCAAAATCGCCTGGGAATATGACGTACAGGTGATGATTGAAGGCCCGGGGCATGTTCCGATGCAAATGATCCGTCGCAACATGACCGAGGAGCTGGAACATTGCCACGAGGCACCGTTCTATACGCTTGGCCCACTGACCACTGATATCGCGCCCGGGTACGACCATTTCACATCAGGAATTGGTGCAGCGATGATTGGTTGGTTTGGCTGTGCAATGCTGTGTTACGTCACGCCAAAAGAGCATCTCGGCCTGCCAAATAAAGAAGATGTTAAACAAGGGCTAATTACTTACAAAATTGCAGCGCACGCGGCAGATCTGGCAAAGGGCCATCCTGGTGCGCAGATCCGCGACAACGCCATGTCGAAAGCACGCTTTGAATTCCGTTGGGAAGACCAGTTTAACCTGGCGCTAGACCCCTTCACCGCCCGTGCTTATCACGATGAAACGCTGCCACAGGAATCTGGCAAGGTCGCGCATTTCTGCTCGATGTGCGGGCCAAAATTCTGCTCGATGAAAATATCCCAGGAAGTCCGTGATTTTGCTGCAAAACAGGCGATTGAAGTCGGTATGGAAGATATGTCGCAGTCATTCCGGGCGAAAGGCGGTGAAATTTATCTGCGTCAGGAGGAAGTGTGATGAGAGAAAGCGCATTTCCCAGCGTACCGCAGCGCCTGGGGCTTTATCCGGTGGTTGATAACGTCGAGTGGATTACCCGCTTGTTGGATGCTGGCGTGCGTACCATCCAACTGCGCATTAAAGACAAACATGACAAAGACGTGGAGGCCGACATTGTTGCAGCCATCAAACTTAGCCAGCAATACCAGGCACGCCTTTTTATTAATGATTACTGGCAGTTGGCGATAAAACACCACGCTTATGGCGTGCATCTGGGTCAGGAAGACATGGATGTTGCAAATCTTGATGCCATTCGGGATGCGGGCCTGCGGCTTGGGCTTTCCACTCACGATAATATGGAAATGGATCGCGCCCTGGAGGCGCGCCCTTCTTACATCGCGCTGGGACATGTATTCCCCACACAAACCAAACAGATGCCGTCTGCCCCGCAGGGGCTGGAGCAGCTGGCTGCACATATCAAAACGCTGGGCGAGTATCCTACGGTAGCCATTGGTGGCATCAGCATTGACCGCGTGCCAGCGGTGCTTGCTACGGGCGTCGGCAGCGTGGCGGTGGTCAGTGCCATCACGCAGGCAGATGACTGGCAAGCTGCCACCGCGCAGCTATTGGAACTGGTGGGGACTGGCGATGAATGATACTGACTTCATGCGTTACAGCCGGCAACTTTTGCTGGAAGACGTCGCCCTTGCAGGGCAACAAAAGCTGCTCGCTAGCAAAGTATTGATTGTCGGGCTTGGTGGACTTGGCTCACCAGCGGCTCTGTATCTGGCAGCAGCTGGCGTGGGTACGCTGCATTTGGCAGACGATGACAGCGTACATATCAGCAATTTACAGCGCCAGATCCTGTTTACCTCGGCCGATCTAGACCAGCCAAAATCACTCGTCGCTCAGCGCCATCTACAGCAACTTAATCCAGGTATCAAGCTACTGACGCTTTGCGAACGCCTGGCTGGAGAATCATTAGTCCAGGCAGTAGAAGGCGTCGATCTGGTTCTGGATTGCAGCGACAACATGGCGACACGCCAGGCGATTAACGCAGCTTGTGTGGCACAAAGAAAACCACTGATTTCTGCCAGCGCCGTGGGATTCGGCGGGCAACTTATGGTGCTGACACCACCGTGGGAAAATGGCTGTTATCGCTGCGTCTGGCCAGATGAACACGAGCCGGAACGTAATTGCCGCACTGCGGGAGTTATCGGCCCAGTCGTCGGAGTAATGGGAACCTTGCAGGCACTTGAAGCGATAAAACTGCTGACCGGTATCGCTCCAGCCACGGGGGCTTTACGTCTGTTTGATGCGCGTCAACATAGCTGGCGCACGCTTGCCATGCAGAAAGCCGCTCAATGCCCGGTTTGCGGAGGGCAAGATGCACATTCACTTTAACGATGAATCGATACATAGCCCGGATAACCTGACGCTGGAAATGCTGCTGGAACAATTGCGAGTGTTAACACCGGGAATTGCTCTGGCTATCAACCAGACCATTGTTCCACGCGAACAATGGGGGACGCATTTGTTGAATGATGGCGACCAGATCTTGCTTTTTCAGGCCATAGCCGGGGGTTAACATGCTCAAAATTGCTGATAAAACTTTCTCATCACGTTTATTCACCGGCACCGGAAAGTACTCCTCACCGCAGGTGATGATTGAATCCATCCGTGCTTCTGGCTCACAACTGGTAACGATGGCGATGAAGCGCGTTGATTTGCGTAATCATAACGACGCGATCTTTGCCCCTCTTCTCGACGCTGGGGTGCAGTTACTGCCCAACACTTCAGGGGCAAAAACGGCGGAAGAAGCGATATTTGCCGCTCAGTTGGCACGAGAGGCACTCGGTACGCACTGGCTAAAACTAGAAATTCACCCTGATGCTCGCTATTTGTTGCCCGACCCCATTGAAACGCTGAAAGCTGCGGAGCAACTCGTAAAACTGGGTTTTGTGGTGTTGCCCTATTGTGGCGCCGATCCCGTGTTGTGCAAACGGCTTGAAGAAGCAGGATGCGCAGCGGTGATGCCGCTCGGTGCGCCTATTGGTTCTAATCAGGGTTTACAAACCCGCGCGTTGCTGGAAATTATTATCGACCAGGCACGCGTGCCGGTCGTCGTGGATGCGGGGATCGGTGCGCCAAGCCATGCCGCCGAAGCGCTGGAAATGGGGGCTTCCGCTGTACTGGTGAATACCGCGATTGCCGTTGCACGCGACCCTGTTCAGATGGGTCGGGCCTTCCGTCTGGCGGTAGAAGCCGGGGCGATAGCGGCTCAGTCGGGATTGGGCGCGCGCCACCAGCAGGCACAGGCATCCAGCCCACTGACGGAGTTTTTGCAATTTAGCAGGGAGGATGCGTGATGGCACAAACCTTTACTGACCGCTGGCGGGAAATGGACTGGGATGACATCACACTGCACATTAACAGCAAAACCGCAGCTGATGTGGAACAAGCATTAAGCGCCCGCAAAATTACCCGCGACCATCTAATGGCATTGCTTTCCCCGGCGGCCAGCCAGTACCTTGAACCGCTCGCGCAGCAAGCTCAACAATTAACTCGCCAGCGCTTTGGGAATACAGTGAGTTTTTATGTCCCGCTCTATCTCTCGAATTTATGCGCTAACGACTGTACTTACTGCGGCTTTTCCATGAGCAACAAGCTCAAACGTAAAACCCTGGATGAGACAGAGATTGAGCGTGAATGCGAGGCGATTCGCCAACTCGGTTTTGAACACGTGCTGTTAGTGACGGGCGAACATCAAACCAAGGTAGGCATGGAGTATTTCCGTCAGCATCTTCCCGCTATTCGCCGCCGCTTCAGTTCGCTGCAAATGGAAGTACAGCCCCTGGAAGAACATGAGTATGCCGAGCTCAAAACACTCGGGCTCGATGGCGTAATGGTTTACCAGGAAACTTACCATCAGACGGTTTACGCGCAACATCATTTGCGTGGCAACAAGCAGGATTTTTTCTGGCGCCTGGAAACACCGGACAGGCTTGGCCGCGCCGGGGTCGACAAAATAGGGCTCGGGGCATTGATTGGTTTATCGGATAGCTGGCGTACCGACTGTTTTATGGTGGCAGAGCATTTGCTATGGCTACAGCAAAACTACTGGCAAAGCCGTTATTCGATTTCATTTCCACGCTTGCGACCCTGTGCGGGCGGGGTAGAACCGGCATCCGTCATGACAGAAAGCCAACTGGTACAGGTAATCTGTGCGTTTCGGCTATTCTCCCCAGATGTAGAGCTTTCACTTTCTACCCGTGAGTCACCGTGGTTTCGGGATCATATGATTCCGCTCGCTATCAACAATGTCAGTGCTTTTTCGAAAACTCAGCCGGGAGGTTATGCCGATAATCATCCAGAGCTTGAGCAATTTGCGCCTCACGACGGACGTACCCCTTCAGAAGTCGCCGCTGTACTCACACGTTCCGGCTTACAACCGGTCTGGAAAGACTGGGATAGTTTCCTTGGAAGGACATCACAGGGAAATAAAATGTAACCGGTTTCAGTCTATATCGTTTCTTTTGTGATAGCTCACACACAATCACCGTAAAGCGGTTGTTGTACCGGGGCGTCGCGGATAATTATCTGTATATCTAACCGACACTGAGAGCAGATCTATGAAGAATATCGTTTTGTGTTGTGCAGCGGGTATGTCGACGAGCATTTTAGTCCAGCGCATGAAGGACGCAGCGACGAAGAAAGGGATTGAAGTCTCTATCAAGGCGGTGCCGGTTGCAGAATTCAAAGACAATATCGACACCGCGGATATTGTCCTGCTTGGCCCGCAAGTTAAGTATGAGCACGCCAAGTTACAGGCGATTGCAGAGCCTCTGGGTAAAACCGTTGCTGTCATAGATATGATGGATTACGGCATGATGAAAGGTGACGTCGTGCTGGATAAAGCTTTGAAGATGATGGAGTCATAAGACGTGGAAGATTTAGAAACGATTATCATGGAATTGCTGGTCAATGCAGGTAGTGCTCGTAGCCAGGCACTGACCGCTCTGCAAATGGCACGCAAAGGGGATTTTGAAGCAGCGAAACAAGCGATGGAAGAATCCCGTGAGTTTGTAAAACATGCACACAAAATTCAAACCCAGCTTATTGGTTTAGATGAAGGCACTGGCAAACTGCCCGTTAACTTGATTACTGTGCACTCTCAGGATCACCTGATGAATGCGATGGTGATTCAGGATTTAGCCGAAGATATGATTGAACTGTATCGCCGCCTGCCGTTAGCTAACTGATTTCTTGTCATTTGTTTCAGGCATAAAAAAACCGCTCTTTCGAGCGGTTTTTGTTTTTGGCGTCGCTAACGATTAATCGTTATCGTTACCGCCCAGATTACCTGCATTCAGCAATTCTGCCAGGCTGGCAGTTGCGTCTGCTGCGGTGACCTGAGGTACAACTGGCGTTTCGCCCGCTGCACGACGGCGCATACGATCCTGGTGGTACGCATAACCGGTACCAGCTGGAATCAGACGACCGACGATAACGTTCTCTTTCAGGCCGCGCAGTTCGTCACGTTTACCCGCAACAGCTGCTTCGGTAAGCACACGAGTTGTCTCCTGGAACGATGCCGCGGAGATGAAGGACTCGGTTGCCAGAGAGGCTTTAGTGATACCCAGCAAATCACGTGCAAATGTCACGTTAAGTTTGCCGTTCGCTTCCAGTTCGCGGTTAGCGATCTTGACGCGAGAGTATTCAGCCTGCTCACCTTCCAGGAAGTCAGAACCACCCGCGCTGACGATGGTTGCTTTACGCAACATCTGACGCACGATGACTTCGATGTGTTTATCGTTAATCTTAACGCCTTGCAGACGGTAAACGTCCTGCACTTCGTTGGTGATGTAACGAGTCACAGCATACACGCCACGCAGACGCAGAATGTCATGCGGGGATTCTGGACCATCGGAAACAACGTCACCGCGTTCTACAACTTCGCCTTCGAACACGTTCAGCTGGCGCCACTTAGGAATCATCTCTTCGTAAGCATCGCTGCCGTCGAGTGGAGAGATAACCAGACGGCGTTTGCCTTTGGTTTCTTTACCGAACGAGATGATCCCGCTGATTTCAGCAAGGATAGCTGGCTCTTTCGGACGACGTGCTTCGAACAAGTCAGCAACACGTGGCAGACCACCGGTGATGTCCTTGGTACCACTGGATTCCTGAGGAATACGCGCCAGGGCGTCACCAGAGTGAATCTGAGTACCATCTTCCAGCTGAACGATCGCTTTACCTGGCAGGAAGTATTGAGCAGGCATATCAGTACCTGGGATCAATACGTCGTCGCCTTTAGCATCAACGATTTTCAGTGCCGGACGCAGGTCTTTACCGCTACCGGTACGCTCTGCAGAGTCCAGAACCACCAGAGAAGACAAACCGGTCAGGTCGTCGGTCTGGCGTGTGATGGTCTGAGTATCCACCATATCGGCAAAGCGAATGAAACCACTCACTTCACTGATAACTGGCATTGTGTGCGGATCCCAGTTAGCAACGGTTTCGCCGCCGTTAACTGATGCGCCATCGCCTTTGCCCATCACGGAACCGTAAGGCACTTTATAGCTTTCTTTGGTACGACCGAATTCGTCGATCAATTTCAGCTCAGTGTTACGGGAAGTGATGACCAGTTTGCCGTTAGAGTTGCTAACGTGCTTATGGTTGCTCAGTTTAATGGTACCAGTGTTCTTAACCTGGATGCTGGATTCCGCTGCCGCACGAGATGCCGCACCACCGATGTGGAACGTACGCATCGTCAGCTGGGTACCCGGCTCACCGATGGACTGTGCTGCAATAACACCGATCGCTTCACCTTTGTTGATGATGTGACCACGTGCCAGGTCGCGACCGTAGCAGTTTGCACACACACCAAAGTCGGTTTCGCAACTTACGACTGAACGTACTTTCACGCTGTCGACTGAGTTCTCTTCTAACAGATCACACGTCTTCTCGTGAAGCAGGGTGTTACGTGGAACCAGAATATCCGCCGTACCCGGCTTAAGGATATCTTCTGCAGTCACACGACCCAGTACACGCTCGCGCAGTGGTTCTTTAACGTCGCCACCTTCGATGACCGGAGTCATCATGATGCCTTCGTGAGTACCACAGTCGTCTTCGGTCACAACCAGGTCCTGCGCGACGTCAACCAGACGACGAGTCAGATAACCGGAGTTCGCCGTTTTCAGTGCGGTATCCGCCAGGCCTTTACGAGCACCGTGAGTAGAGATGAAGTACTGGAGTACGTTCAGACCTTCACGGAAGTTCGCGGTGATTGGCGTTTCAATGATGGAACCATCTGGTTTCGCCATCAGGCCACGCATACCGGCCAGCTGACGAATCTGTGCAGCAGAACCACGCGCACCGGAGTCGGCCATCATAAAGATGCTGTTGAAGGAAACCTGCTGTTCAACAACACCGTCACGGTTGACGACGTCTTCAACAGACAAGTTTTCCATCATTGCCTTAGCAACACGTTCGTTGGCCGCAGCCCAGATGTCGATCACTTTGTTATAGCGTTCGCCAGCAGTTACCAGACCAGACTGGAACTGTTCCTGGATTTCAGCAACTTCGGTTTCTGCTTCTTCGATGATCTCTGCTTTCTTCGCAGGGATTACCATGTCATCGATACCTACTGACGCGCCTGAACGGGCAGCGTAAGCAAAACCGGTGTACATGATCTGGTCAGCAAAAATAACGGTCGGCTTCAGGCCCAAAATGCGGTAACAAGTGTTCAGCATTTTGGAGATAGCTTTTTTGCCCAAAGGCTGGTTGACGATAGAGAACGGCAGACCTTTTGGTACGATCATCCAAAGGATGGCGCGACCAACAGTCGTGTCAATAATCGACGTCTTGTGCGTAACTTCGCCTTCGGTATTTTTGATCTCTTCTGTAATACGCACTTTGACACGCGCATGCAGAGAGGCCAAACCGGCGCGGTAAATACGCTCAGCTTCTTTAGGACCGGTCAGAACCATGCCTTCGCCTTTGGCGTTAACACAGTCACGAGTCATGTAGTACAGACCCAATACAACGTCCTGAGAAGGAACGATGATTGGCTCGCCGTTCGCAGGTGACAGGATGTTGTTGGTAGACATCATCAACGCACGCGCTTCCAGCTGAGCTTCCAGCGTCAACGGTACGTGAACAGCCATCTGGTCACCATCGAAGTCGGCGTTATATGCCGCACAAACCAGCGGGTGCAGCTGAATTGCTTTACCTTCGATCAGAACCGGTTCAAACGCCTGGATACCCAAACGGTGCAGGGTTGGTGCACGGTTCAGCAGTACCGGGTGTTCGCGGATAACTTCGTCCAGGATATCCCAAACGACAGCTTCTTCGCGCTCAACCATTTTCTTCGCAGCTTTAATGGTGGTAGCAAGACCACGCAGTTCCAGCTTGCCGTAG
>DASXXQ010000073.1:0-2482 GCA_036502985.1 Buttiauxella sp. | reverse complement strand
GGCTGGTTCATAGGTAGTACGGCACAGTCCGACTTCTCCAGCACGTTCATGTCCGCCGTTCGGTTTATGGCCTTCGCGGACCGGCCTTGATCCTGCGACCAAGGCGTACTGGAGATCTCCCGGTTCTCGGTCGAGTAGGGTCATGGCGCTGAGCGGGCTTCTATGATGCCGCCGTCTCCATAACCCCCTCTAAAATTCCGTACGGCGGGTTTTCCCCGGTACGGCTTCAAGGCTGACCTTTCAGGTGATGCCTTCCTGTCTGTCGCGCTGTTTAAGCCTACTCCCAGCATTCGCAACGCAACAAACAGTTTGCTTGCACCCTTCGTATCGTCCGAGACTGAGACCTGGACTCCCGTTCTGAGCCGGGCAGGAATTCTCTTCGTGATACCGTCATTAGGGCCTCACGGCCTTACCCCAGAGGTCCTCGCTCCGGTCAGGGTTATGTTGTCCCTGTCCATCAACACTTATTGACCTCATCCGAGCCACTCATGAACACTCCTCGATTTCCCGGCCGTGCCGGTTATACGAAGAGCCAATGCTGTGCGGGAGCGCCTAGGCTGCCCACGAGTGGTTCCGAGCTTTCACTGCTAATCCTTGTCAGCATGCTGCCCTCTACGACCACGGAGAATTCGCCAGTTGCTTGTACCCAGTTCCTTCACTGACGACACAGCCTTCATCTACATGCAACAGATTCGGCATTCTCATCAATCCCACCACAGTCCGCTACCGGTGGGGAGAAATTTTCGCGGCTAACGGTTCGCATCTTGCTGCGGCCTGCTGACTTGCTTGCCTCCCTGACGGACCCGACGCTGCTCGCGCTTTGCCGGCTAGAGACTTTTACTCCGGAGCTTTCGGTCAGAAGAAATCACTTTCCCTGCCGTCCGGTATGACTACAGTAGCAACTGGGCAAGTTCTACTGGCAGGTACTCCCCCTGCTGGATTAGCAGCTAGCTTCGCTGCACTGCATGTTGTTTCTCGGCGTGCATGGGTTCTTAGACTACGCAGGACCGACAATCCACTCGCGACTAACGTGGTTGACGTGTTGCCTTCCTCCTCTCGGAATGAAGTCGGCATCCTGATCCATCGGCTTTTCGCAGCTCAATCGCCCCGCCCACCGACGCCTCTGTCTACGCTTCAAACGACACCTCGCGATGTCGCCCGCAAGACTCGAGGTCAGGATGGATTCGCTACTTCCTTTCCTGTAGGGCTTTTTCATCCCCTACAACATGCCGGTTTAGCCCGGCGCTCTCCGGATTGCCGGTCACTCCGGAGCTTGAGTTTTTTGACACCCTAGGGAACCTCTGAAGATCTCCGCAATCTGCAATTGAAGCGGTTAGTTTGGAGGGAGGAGATCGATCACGAATGAGGCAGCTTACCTTGGCACGCCAGGCAGAGTTTCAACGCTACTCGAAGAAGACCCGGCGTGAGCAGTTTCTTGAAGAGATGGACGCGGTGATGCCCTGGGAGGAGTTGCGTGGGCTGGTTGCGCCGCACTACTCAAAAGGGGAAACGGGCCGCAAGCCGGTGGGGCTTGAGATCATGCTGCGCGTCTATTTTTTGCAACAGTGGTTCGCGCTCTCGGACCCTGCGGTGGAGGACGCGCTGTATGAATCGCCGGTGCTGCGGCGCTTTGCCGGCATCGATCTGGGCCGTGCGCCTGCGCCGGACGAGACGACGATTCTCAACTTCCGCCATCTGCTGGAAGAGCACGACCTCTGCGGCCAGATGTTGGATGCGGTGAATCTGTATCTGGCCAGTCGGGGCATCCGTATCACGACCGGAACTATCGTTGACGCGACGATCATCCATGCACCTTCGTCGACCAAGAACGAGAACAAGGAACGCGATCCGGAGATGCATCAGACGCGCAAAGGCAACCAATGGTATTTCGGAGCCAAGGCGCACATCGGCGTCGATTCGAAAGAAGGCGTTGTGCATTCGGTGTGCACCAGCGCGGCGAGCGTTTCCGATATTCACATGCTGCCGGATCTTTTGCACGGTGACGAGAAGAAGGTGTGGGGCGATGCCGGTTACCAAGGACAGACTGCGGCGATTCATGAAGCCGCGCCCGCCGCGCAGGATATGACTTCGCGGCGGGTGAAAACGAAGACGGGTGTAGATGAAGAGCAGAAGCGCAAGAACCGGACCAAGGCGCACGTACGGGCCAAGGTCGAGTGGCCCTTCCGTGTGCTCAAGCGAGTCTTTGGATTTACGAAGGTACGCTACCGCGGACTGAAGAAGAACCACGCATGGCTGTGCGCAGCCTTCGCCTCGATCAACATCTATCAGCATCGCCGGAGACTGGCGAAGATCAATTTACAGATAGTCCCGCAAGGGGTGTAGTGTCTCTGCCGGATGTCGCCGAGCCTCCGGCAGGCAAAATGGCAGATCAGAGAGCCGAAAAATTATCTACTCTTGAGCCCCAAACAGCGAGACAGCAACCGAACGGCTCAATAACTCAGCGATTTTCAGAGGTTCCCTA
>DASXXQ010000072.1:0-5369 GCA_036502985.1 Buttiauxella sp. | reverse complement strand
TTATTCCTTACCGCTGAAATCAAGGCCTGGGCTGAGCGTTGCAGGTAGCGGGAAGGACGGGCTTTCCAGCGTCGCCATCGGCCACGCACAATAATCTGCCGCATACCAGGCACTGGCACGATGGTTACCCGACGCACCCACCCCACCAAACGGTGCCGCACTGGAAGCCCCGGTTAACGGTTTATTCCAGTTCACAATCCCGGCACGCGCTTCCAGCAAAAGTTGGTCAAACTGCTCACGATGCGGGGAAATCAGCCCGCTTGCCAGGCCATAGCGCGTATCATTTGCCATGCGGATAGCTTCGTCAAAATCGCTATAACGGTAGACCGTCAGCAGTGGCCCAAACACTTCTTCATCCGGCACATTTGCAGCACCGGTTAATTCAACGATTCCCGGCGTCAGTAACGAGGTTCCTGCTTTTAGCAGTTTAGGCTCCAGCAGGGCTTTGCCTCCGCGAGCAATATGTTCCTGCCAGCCGGTCAGCACACGTTCTGCGGCCTGCACAGAAATCAGCCCGCCAATGAAGGGTTGTGGCACCGCATCCCACGCATCTGGCCGAATACGCCCCGCCACTTCCACAAGGCGGTTTAAAAACGCATCGCCCTGCGCGCCCGTTTTAACCAATAAACGGCGTGCACATGTACAACGCTGCCCGGCAGTCACAAATGCCGACTGAATCACCAGATGAACAGCACCGTCGATATCGTCAGGATCTTCAACGATCAGAGGGTTGTTGCCACCCATTTCGAGGGCGAGAATTTTCTCCGGTTGCCCGGCAAACTGGCGATGCAGTTGGTAACCGGTGTTTGCGCTACCGGTGAACAATAAGCCATCCAGCCCGGATTGTTGTGCCAATGCCTGTCCGGTTTCACGGCCACCCTGAACCAGGTTCAACACACCATCAGGAATACCCGCCTGCTGCCAAAGCTTCATGACTTGCTCGCCAATCAGCGGCGTCAGTTCACTTGGCTTGAAGACCAGCGTATTGCCCGCCAACAGACCAGGCACAATGTGCCCATTCGGCAAATGCCCGGGGAAGTTGTAAGGGCCAAATACCGCTAAAACGCCGTGCGGACGGTGGCGCAATGTGGCAGCACCATCTGGCATCGCCGTGTGGGTTTCGCCGGTACGCGTATGGTAGGCCTTAATCGAGATGGCGATTTTGTTAACCATCGCCGTGATTTCAGTGGCGGCTTCCCAACGTGGTTTGCCTGTTTCCTGGGAAATGGTGGCAGTCAGAGCGTCTTTGTTGGCCTCAAGCAGGGCTGCGAACTTTTCAACGATGGCCTGGCGTTCAGCAAACGGGCGTTTTGCCCATGCCGGAAACGCCGCCCGCGCAGCCATACAGGCTTGTTCAACTTGTTTTGCATCCGCAGCCACACCTTCCCACAGCAAATCCCCGCTCACCGGATTATGCTTTTGCAGTGATTCGCCCTGACCGGTAAGCCATTGTCCGTTAATCCACTGAGTCATACTTTTTTCTCCTCGGGGCATAAGCGCACCAGTCGCACTTTATCGCCAGTGCTGCATTTCAGGGCGTCCGCAGTAACCGCATCGATAATCAACCGGTCACCTTTAGGGTTCGCCTTAACCAGAATGGCGCGGAAATCGTTATATTTTTCATTCGCCACCAGGCACATCGGCAGTTCTTCCGTTGCCGGTTGCCCAATTACGACCTCAACGAGGCGGCTTTTACGAATCGCCCGCACCCGGTCAATATCGCATTCAAGCGTTGGGCCACCGTCGAAAATATCCACGTAATTGCGATAACGGAAACCTTCGGCTTCAAGAACCGCACGCGCAGGTGCGGTTTGCGGATGCACCTTACCTATCACTTCCCGCGCTTCCGGCGACAGGAAATCGGTATAAATCGGGTGTTTTGGCATGAGTTCGGCAATAAACGCTTTCTGCCCGGTGCCACACAGATAATCTGCACGGCTAAATTCCATGGAGAAGAAACGGTTACCCAGGCTTTCCCAAAACGGCGAATGGCCGTGCTCGTCTATCACGCCACGCATTTCGGCCACGACTTTTTCGTTAAAGCGATCGCGGAATGCGGCCATAAACAGGAAACGTGATTTGGAAAGCAGGTAGCCGTTGCCCTCTTTCCGCCATTCAGCGTCCAGGAACAGCGTGCAAAGCTCGCTGCTACCTGTGTGATCGTGGCTCAGGAAGAGCGTCGGTAATGCGTTATAAATATTCAGCTCTTTGGAGGCATGAACATGCGTGCCAACGTGGTAGTTATACCAGGGGTCGTTTAATCCGACGGCGACTTCAATGGCGCAAATTCCCACCACGCGTTCAGATGCCGTGTCTTCCAGCACAAAAACGTAACCCTGGTCACCTTCTGGCAGGCCGCCCTGCCAGGTATTAATCGAGCGTTCGATGCGTGCCGACAGTGTTTTTTCATCCGCAGGCAGCGAGGTCAATCCGCCACCTGTTTTACCCGCCATTGCCAGCAGCCCGGATAAATCACCGCGCTCAACCGGACGGATAATCATCATGATTGCTCTCCCGCTAAGAAGCGTTCACAGGCGCGCTCAAAACGATCCAGCCCTTTTTGCACATCGGCTTCGCTGACAATCAGCGCGGGCGCAAAACGAATCACGTTTGCCCCGGCAATCAGCATCATCAAGCCCTCATGTGCAGCAGCCTGTAGAATAAGTTTAGCTTTTCCGCTGTATTCTGGTTGCAGTACGCAGCCAATTAACAGACCTAATCCACGCACTTCACTGAACAGTTGGTGCTTCTGATTAATCTTGTTTAGACGCTCAACAAACCAGGCGTGGCGCTGTTTAACACCCGCGAGCACTTCAGGCGTGTTGATAATGTCCATCACCCGGCTTGCCACTGCACCCGCCAACGGGTTGCCGCCGTATGTCGTGCCGTGTGTACCCACCACCATCACTTTTGAGAATTTCTCAGTCGTGAGCATCGCGCCTATTGGGAAGCCGCCGCCCAGCGCTTTCGCGGTAGAAAGCACATCTGGCGTAATGCCGTAATGCATATAGGCATACAACTCGCCAGTACGTCCGACCCCGGTTTGTACTTCGTCAAAAATCAGTACCGCATTGTGACGGTCGCACAACTCGCGCAAGCCTTGCAGGAACGTTGGATCGGCAGGGACAACGCCGCCTTCACCTTGTATCGGCTCAACAATCACCGCACAGGTATTTTCGTTAATTAACTCGCTTGCCGATTGCAGGTCGTTATAAATGGCGTGGCTGATTTGCGGTGGCAGTGGTGCAAAATCTTGTGAGTAAGCCGGTTGCCCACCAGCTGAAACGGTAAACAACGTGCGGCCATGGAAGGCGTTTTTGAAAGCGACGATGCCGCTTTTTTGCGGGCCAAAGTTATCGTGCGCGTATTTACGTGCCAGCTTCAGTGCCGCTTCGTTGGCTTCGGCCCCCGAGTTGCAGAAGAACACTTTGTCGGCAAACGTGGCGTCAATCAGCTGTTTTGCCAGACGTAAAATCGGCTCGTTGGTGTAGCCATTGCCGGTGTGCCAGAATTTTGCCGCCTGTTCTTCGAGCGCTTTACGCAATTCAGGGTTGGCATGGCCGAGGGCGTTAACCGCTATCCCACCAGCAAAATCGATATAGTCTTTGCCTTGCTGATCCCACAAAGTCGACCCTTCACCACGTACCGGAATAAAAGAAGCGGGGGCATAAACGGGCATCATATATTCGTCGAAATTTTGGCGGGTAATTGACTGCGACATAGCGACCTCTTCCGGTAAATAAAAAGTTATTTATATGTTAAATAATTGGGTGTTTGCGCTGTAAATGTAGATTGCACGCTTCGTGCCAGCCAGCGATATAAATGCATAGCAGAGGGAGGTAATCGTAAAATCAATAAGTTACAAACAACCCCTATTCATATAAAATGAATATTTAGTGCATAGTTTTACGGTGCCGCCTGAATCGCCGCATAAAAACAAGAAAGATTATGCAGTCGTAAAATTTAATACTGGATTTGTGATCGATGATGGGGTTTGCACCGCGTTTACGCCTCAATACGGTGCAACCATGGCTGTTTTGGTGCAATTTTTGCTCTGTAACATTCATTGATGCTGTCTATCGCAGCCTATTCAGCACGTTGACGTATTTTCTGCTAACATCCTGCAACATTGAACAGCAACCACGGCAGCGACTTATGAAATTCGTCTCTTTTAATATCAACGGCCTGCGCGCCCGTCCGCATCAACTTCAAGCGATTGTTGAACAGCATCAGCCCGATGTTATCGGTTTGCAGGAAACCAAAGTCCACGATGACATGTTCCCGCTCGAAGATGTCGCAAAGCTTGGCTACAACGTCTTTTATCATGGCCAGAAAGGCCATTACGGCGTGGCGCTGTTAACCAAAGAGACGCCAATTTCGGTACGTCGTGGCTTCCCGGGCGACGATGAAGAAGCGCAACGCCGCATTATCATGGCGGAAATTCCCTCGCCATTAGGCAACCTGACGGTGATCAACGGTTACTTCCCGCAGGGCGAAAGCCGCGACCATCCCACCAAATTCCCGGCAAAAGCGAAGTTCTATCAGGATCTGCAAAACTATCTGGATAACGAACTTAACAAAGACAATCCGGTGCTGATTATGGGCGATGTGAACATCAGCCCAACTGACCTGGATATCGGCATTGGTGAAGATAACCGCAAGCGCTGGTTGCGCACCGGTAAATGCTCCTTCCTGCCGGAAGAACGCGAGTGGATGGACCGCCTGATAAACTGGGGGCTGGTCGACACCTTCCGCCACGCCAATCCGGACGCGCAAGATAAGTTTTCGTGGTTTGATTACCGCTCAAAAGGCTTTGACGATAACCGCGGGCTGCGTATTGACCTGTTGCTGGCAAGCCGCCCGCTGGCGGAACGTTGCGTAGCAACCGGCATTGATTACGACATTCGCAGCATGGAAAAACCATCAGACCATGCGCCTGTGTGGGCTGAATTTAAGCTTTAAGTTTTGCGTTAAGGACACGCCATGAACACCACCAGTCGCAAAGGTTTCTTACCCAATGCGTAAGTTACTGTTTGCCGCTCTGGTTATTGTTTTTGTCCTGTTTGTTATCTTCCTGCCGCCGGGTAGCCTGGCGGCACTGCAACACTATCAAGCGCAACTCGCCACCTGGCACTATCAACATCCTCTGCAAATGGCGGCGGTGTTCTTTGTAATTTACGTGCTGGTCACCACCCTGTCGATTCCAGGTGCTACGCTGCTAACACTACTAGCGGGTTCGCAATTCGGCCTGGTTCAGGGAACGGTGTTGGTCGCGCTGGCGGCGACCTGTGGCGCCACACTTGCGATGCTCATCAGCCGTTATCTACTGCGCGATTGGGTACAACAGCGGTTTGCCGCACCGATGTCTG